>JANMCE010000014.1:0-15315 GCA_031360915.1 Actinomycetes bacterium
TGCTGGGCGTGGAACTCGGCCGGGGCGGGCGTATTCCCATTCGGCCCGACCTCCGGCTCATTGAGCACGACCACGTGTTAGCCATCGGCGACATCGCGGCCATCGACTACAACGGCCGACTCGCGCCGCAGGTCGCCCAAGCGGCAATCCAGTCCGGTCGCCACGCGGCCGAAACCATCCTCGCGGTCGAGGCTGGCGGCAAGACCACTCCGTTCGCGTACAAAGACAAGGGATCGATGGCCACCATCGGTCGAAACGCGGCGGTAGCCGAGTTTCCGAACGGCTTGAAGCTGAGCGGCTTTATTGGTTGGCTGTCGTGGTTGGGCCTCCACATCCTCACCATGCTCGGGTTTCGCAACCGCGCATCGGTGATCCTGAACTGGGCGTGGAACTACCTGACCTGGGACCGCGGCCCCCGCCTCATCTTTCGCAAGAACTAGCGCTTCAGGCTCTTGCCGAACTTCCGGTAGATCAGAAGAGCGACAATGGCGCCGATGACGGAGCCGATCAGGCCGGAGCGGGAGAAGTCGGCAAACTTCTTATGCGTGAGCAGCACGACCAGCAGGCCGCCAACGAAGGACCCGATCACGCCTAAAAGCAACGTCTGCGGGATCGACATGGCATCGCGACCCGGAACGAGGGCACGAGCGAGAAAGCCGGCGACCACGGCGACGATAAGGAAACCGAGAAGGTTGATCATGTTGGTGAAACTCCTGTGCGGCGGCACCTTACGTGGTGGGGACCGGTTGTGGTCCCAGTCCGTAACGTAGTCCTTTCGGCAGGGGTCCTCTGACCATTCAGCGCTAGAGACCAGGCGGCAGCAGCAGGTTCGCGTTCTCGTAGAAGAAATAGAGGGCGATCAGGAACGGGAAGATGCCGATCAGGAAACCGATCATGTTGCGATGCAGACGCCGCGAGATGATCCACGCGCCTAGGCCAATAAGGCCGCAGATCGCGCCCCACAGGGCCATCTGCGGAATGGCGTGCTTGTCGCTGAACCACCCCTTGGTGAACGCCCCGGTCAGATCCTCGTCGCCCTCGACGGCGCGAACGGCGGTCGTGGTCGTAGCCGCGACGGTGGTGGATGGCGCGAGCGTGGAGGGAGAACCCGGCAGTGTGGTGCCCGGCACCAGCGTGGTCGGCACAGTAGTGGGCTCGTCAGCAGGCAGCGGCTCCGGTTTCCCAGCGGCAGGAGGCGTGGGATCGCGCAGCGGACCGGAAGCTGCGATGTCGAGTTCGGCTCGGATAATCAGTCGGCTGGTCGAGGTGTACTTCGGGTAGCAGGTCACCAGCGTAAGCGAGGGAACATCGGTGGGCTGAAGCACGGTGGTGTCGTCGGGTGCCACGATCGATTGGGCGGTGACCTTGTAGACGAATTTTTCGCCAAACGTGTTCGTGAATGTGATTGGATCGCCATTCTGCAGCTTGTCGAGATCTCCGAAGGGCGCGCCGTAGGTGGTGCGATGTCCGGCGAGGGCTACGTTGCCCTTTTGACCCGGTAGCGGCGTATTGCGGAAGTGGCCCACGCCCTTCTTGAGATCTTCCACCGACACGCCAGACAGAATGACCCCTTCGTTGTCGCCCTTCATACCGATACGTGGGATGGAAAGTGATGCGAACGCTGTATCGAGTTCCGGAATAGGTAGGGGAGCAGGCGCGGGAAGCGTGGTGGTCGTAGTTGTGCGGGCGGCGCTTGTGGGCACCTCGGAGCCAACCGTCGGGGCAAGTGTGGTTGGCGGCAAAGTGGTGGCCATGGTGGTGGTCGGGCGGGCGACGGGCGCCTGGAGCTTGCTGGCGAACTCCTTCTTCAGCGCACGTTGGGAGGCTGCGGTTTGCAGGCCGGTGCCCCACAACTGGTAGCCGACGAAGCCGAAAAGGAGCATGCCGAGCGAAATGAAGAGTCGTCCAATGGCACCGATCACAGAGCGCCAACCGTAGCGGAGGAACGGCCCTTTCGGGGGCCGCTCCGGCTCGGCTGGGCGCTTCGGAGGCCATTCGAATTCGATGCGCGGCAGACCCAACTCCTGGTTGGTTTTTCCAACAACATCGACGGGCGGACGGGGCACAGTCCGGCCACGATAGAGGGTGCATGGCCGCGTTGGGTTCCATTGAGCCCGGTCCGATAGCGTTCCGATCAACGATGGAGCCGGTTGTTCACTTTTCTGAGGCCGTCGCCGTCCACGGTCGATTCCCGGTGCTCACCGGCGCTTCGCTCACCGTCAATCCCAACGAAATCGTGCTGTTGCGTGGACCAAACGGTGCAGGCAAGACGTCGCTGCTTCGAGCCTGCGCCGGTTTGTTGCCGGTCGTGCAGGGCACCGCGCGCGTGCTTGGCGTTGATCTCACGCAGGACCGCCGGGCCGTGCGCGCCCGGGTTGGTTTGCTGAGCCACGCCAACGCCCTCTACGACGATTTGACTGTCACCGAAAACGTGCGCTTCTGGGGGCAGACCGCTGGTGCATCCGATGCGGAGGTCGATGCGGCGCTCGCGGAACTCGGTCTGAGCGGACGGCTTGCCACGGTGAAGGTGGTCAAGCTTTCGGCCGGGCAACGTCGTCGTACCGCGCTGGCCACTGTGCTGGCCCGACGACCCGAACTGTGGCTGCTCGACGAGCCGCACGCGGGCCTCGATGCTGACGGACGTGACCTTATTGACGATGTGTTGCGCCGCGCCGCAGCCGCTGGCGCCACCATCCTTTTCGCCAGCCACGAACTCGACCGGGCCGAACTGCTGGCGACCCGTGTGGTCCGCATCGACGCCGGACGGGTGGTGCAACCGACATGCTGAGAACCGCTCGCCTCGTTGCGGCCAAGGACCTGCGCCTTGAACTGAACAGTCGCGTCACGGCGTTCCAGGTGCTTCCCTTTGCGTTGCTGTTGGTGATCCTCTTCGCCTTCGCGTTCGACGCGGACGCGAAGGTGCTCATTCCCGCGTCCCCTGGGTTGTTTTGGATAGCGGTGCTGTTGTCGCTGTTCCTCGCTGTCGGGCGCATGTTCACGACCGAGACGGCCGACGGTGCGCTCGACGCGCTGCGGCTCTCGTCCCTCGACCCGGCGGGCATCTTCCTCGGCAAGGCCCTGGCCCTGCTGCTGGAGTTGCTGCTGCTGGAAGTCGTGTTGCTCGCTGGCGTGCTGGTGCTCTACGACGTGTCCATTCCCGCCTCGGGGGTGGTGTTATTGGTCACGACCGCCGTCGCGACAAGTGTTGGACTGGTAGCCACAGGTACTCTGTATGGTGTTCTATCCGCTGGTACGACGGTGCGTGAGACTCTTCTCCCGCTCCTCATCGGTCCGGTGGTGGCCCCGCTGCTCATCGGTGCGTCTCGAGCTTTTGAGGCCGCCCTCGGTACCCGGCGTGGCCTGAACGGTTCCGTAGTTGTGAAGGTGTCAGAAGGTTGGCCGTGGGCCGGACTTCTTACGGTGTTTGCGCTGGTGTACGTCGCCGCTGGTCTGTTGGCCTTCGGAGCTCTTTTGGAGGATGCATGACCGAGTCGAACGTGTTGCATACCGGCACCCGTGGCTCCCGCATTATCGGCATCCTCGCCCTCATCGGCCTGGCCTGGATGCTCATCTTCGGCCTGCTCATTTCGCCCCCCGACGAAGTGCAGGGCGACAACGTCCGCTACCTCTACCTACATGTGCCGGCCGCGTTCCTCAGCTTCACCGCCTTCGGCGTCACGGCCGTGTCGTCCATCCTCTATCTGTGGAAGCGCACACGCTCGCTCACCTGGGATCGAATCGCCGGATGCTCAGCCGAAATCGGCGTGGTGCTGACGGCCGTCACCCTGGCCACGGGCATGCTGTGGGGCAAGTTAAGTTGGGGTGTCTACTGGCGATGGGACGCGCTGCTCACCAGCACCGCGCTGCTGCTAGTCATGTTCATTGGCTACCTCGCCCTCCGTGGCCTCGAAGCCTCGCCCGAAGTCCGCGCCCGCCGCTGCGCCATCGTCGGCATCATCGCGTTCCTCGACGTTCCGCTCATCCACTTCAGCGTCACCTGGTGGCGCACCCTGCATCAGACCCAATCGATCTCGCCCAGCAAGACAACCTTCGACGGTCCGATGCTGCTGAGCTTCTTCGTCTCGTTCGTGGCCTTCGCACTCGTCTACATCTGGCTGATGATGCACCGCAATCGTCTGGCCATGATGGAGCAAGCCGTGGAAGACCACGGGCTACAGATCGCTATCGCCGAACGCCACGCCGAGGTGACCGCATGACGCTCGCGTCGGTCATCCAACATCACGTCCTCAACATCGTCGGCGGCTACGTGCTCGTCCTCGGCAGCCTCGCGTTGTTCACATGGCGCATGCTTGGACGCGCCCGCAAGCTCGCCGCACAGCTGCCCGACAAGGACAAGCCGTGGACCTAGACCACGACTCAGTCGACGTCGAACGTGACCTCGCCGGCACCGATCTTTCGCCCCGAGCCGTCATCACCACGCCGCGTCGCAAGCGCAAGACGATGCCATCCGTTGTGTTGGCCCTCATGCTGATCGCCGGTGGCTTCGTGGTGTTCAAGTTCCTGACGGCAAGTACCACGTTCTTTTGCAACGCCGATGAGATCGGCGTGAAGGCCGACTGCGCGGCGTCGAAGCACATCCGACTGCAGGGCACGGTCGAGAGTGGCAGCGTGAACAAGCAGGGTGCCGGTCTCACGTTCGAGGTGACCTACAACAACGTAATTGTGCCGGTTGTGTACGGCGGCGGAGACCCGGGCGGCGTGTTCTGCGAAGGAGTACCCGTGGTGGTGGAAGGTGTGTATACCGCCGGGTCATTCCAGGGCGACCGCATCCTTACGAAGCACACGGAGAACTACAAAGCCGCCAACCCGAATCGCGTTCGCGACTGCGGTATATGAATTCGACATTTGGGAACCTGGGCGTCACGCTCGCAGTGACTGCGTCTCTCGCCGGTTTCGTCACCTCGGCGGTCGGCCTGCTGCGCCGGCGACCACAACTGGTGCGCTTCGGACCAGTCTTCGCCAGGATGGTTTTGGTGGGGGCGATCATCGCGGTGATCGCGATGGAGCGAGCCATCATCACTCGCGATTTTTCGTTGGCCTACGTGGCCAAGGTCGGCTCCACCAAGACGCCCGCGCTGTACAACTTCGCGGCCATGTGGTCGGCTCTCCAGGGTTCGATTCTGCTGTGGGGGCTCGTGCTGGCGGGCTACACCGTGGCGGTCGTACGTCGGTTCCGCAAACGACTTGGTGACCCGTTGGTGGCGTGGGCGCTCACCGTCATGCTCGGCGTGTGTGCGTTCTTCTTCCTGCTGATGGCTGGTCCGGCCAACCCGTTCCTGCGTTTGGCGGTGCCCGCCTCGGAAGGCACCGGCCCGAACCCGCTGCTGCAGAACCACATCCTGGTCGCCTTCCATCCGCCCATCCTCTATCTCGGTTACGTCGGTTTCACCGTGCCGTTCGCGTTTGCCATAGCGGCGCTGATCACCGGTCGCGTCGGAGAGGGCTGGCTGCTGGAAACCCGCCGCTGGACGCTGTTTGCATGGGGGCTGCTCACGCTCGGCATCGTGCTGGGCGCGTGGTGGAGTTACGAGGTCGTCGGCTGGAACGGCTTCTGGGGTTGGGATGCGGTGGAGAACGCCAGCTTCCTCCCGTGGCTCACCGCCACCGCGTTCATCCACTCGGTGCTGGTGCAGGAACGGCGCGGCATGCTTCGGGTGTGGAACCTGTCGCTGCTGTGCGCCACGTTCTCGCTCACCATTCTCGGCACCTTCCTTACTCGCTCAGGAGTGGTGGAATCGGTGCACGCATTCAGCGAAGGCACCATCGGCCCATGGCTGCTGACGTTCTTCGGCATCACGGTAGCGGTGTCACTCGGCCTGATGGCGTGGCGCGGCGACCGGCTTCGTTCGCCCGGCGCGTTCGACTCCCCATTGTCCCGCGAGGGAGCGTTCCTCATCAACAACCTGTTGTTCGCGTTGTTCGCGTTCGTGGTGCTGCTCGGCACGGTGTTCCCGCTGATCATCGAAGCCACGCAGAACAAGCGGGTGGCGGTCGGTCGCCCTTTCTTTGATGCGATGACGATGCCCATTGGGTTGGCTCTGCTGACAATGATGGCGATTGCGCCGGTGCTTCCGTGGCGCAAGGCCTCCACCGAGTTGCTGCGTGATCGCCTGTTCTGGCCAGCCTGGTGTGGCGTCGGCGCGTTGGCGCTGTCGGTCGTGCTCGGCGGTTCGGGCGTCGCTGCACTCGTCGCTTTCACACTCGGTGGATTCGCCGCCGGTGCCGCTGGTCGCCAACTGGTGCTGGCTACCCGTCGGCAGGGCCTGCGTGGTTTGGTCGGTCGGGCCAATGGCGGCATGGTCGTGCACATCGGCGTGATCCTGGTGGCCGTCGGTCTAGCCGCCTCGCAAAGTTACGCCCGCACGTCGGACGTGTCGCTTAAGCCGGGCGAGAGCACCGTGTTCGGCGGCCACACGATTGTCTACGTCGGCAAAGACGTGGTGGAGACCAAGCAGTCCCGGGCCGAGCGGGCCAGGGTCACGATCGATGGTGTTGAGTACGCGCCGGCGCAGGTGTTGTTCAACTCGAACGGCCAGATAGTCCCGCGCCCATCGGTGCGCACCCGGCCGTGGGGCGACGTCTATCTTTCGCTCGCCAAACCCGTCGCTGCCGATGGCACCGCCAACCTGCAGATCGTGCTCAACCCACTCATCATGTGGCTGTGGATCGGTGGACTCGTTATGGGCTTCGGCACGGTGCTCGCCATGTTCCCCGGTCGCAAACGCCGCCTCGCCACCGACGCCGCGTCGGCTCCGATCCCCGAGCCGCAGCCCGAACCGGACCCGGTGCTCGCATGACTGATCAGCTCGCAGACGTGACCCCGAACGACATGTCGGCCACGCCGACACGTCGGCCACTCGCTCCGTACCTTGCGCTTGGGCTCGCTGTGTTGATTGCCGTGTTCGTGGTTCTGCTCGCCCGTGCGCCGAAAGGCGACGGACCCGAGAGCGCGGCAACACCGCTGCTGAACGCCGCCGCTCCCAACCTGACGGGCAAGACCATCAACGGCGACACCTTTGACCTGGCCAGTCGACGAGGGAGTTGGGTGGTGCTCAACTTCTTTTCCAGCACGTGCACGCCGTGCCGTGAGGAGCATCCAGCGCTCGTTGAGTTTCACGACGCCCAGGCCGCAAAGCCTCCGGAATCCCGGGTGGAATTGGTATCGAGCGTATTTTTGCAGGACGAAGCACCGGTGCGGAAGTTTTTCGCCCAACAGGGCGGAGACTGGCCGGTGGTGTTTGACCCGAACAACGCTGCAGCCCTCGCTTACAGCATCGCCAAGGTGCCGGAAACCTGGATCATTGATCCGAATGGTGTCGTGCGCAAGCACGTCATCACTACCCTCACGGCCGAGCGACTTGAATTGTTGATTTCGCAACTACGTGCAGGAGTGCCGAACCCTTGAGGCGACGTATCGGATGGTTCGCCATCCTCGCAGTGACCATAGTGCTGCTCGTCATCGGCGGCGCCCGAGATCGTGGCGCGGCCAGTACCCTCGAACGCGTCCGTGAGATCTCAGCGACCACGAAGTGCCCGGTATGCGTTGGCGAGAGCGTTGGCGAATCGAACGCACCGGCATCGGTGATCATCAAGAAGGAGATCGCCAACCAGGTCGCGGCGGGCAAGAGCGATACCGAGATCCGCGTCTTCATCGCTTCCAAATACTCCGGCGCGGTGCAGCTGACGCCACCAGCGAGCGGTGCAGCAAGTCTGGTGTGGGTCCTACCCGTAATGCTGCTGGTGCTGCTCGGCGCCGTCGCCATCACCGTGTTTCGGCGGGCCGGTCCATGAATCGCGACGACCTCGCTCGTCGAGAGGACGATCTCGCGTTCGTGCGTCGCTCGCTGGCGGATCTGGATGCCGAACGGGCCGCCGGGGATCTGGCTGAGGACGACTACGTCGATCTGCGCGCCCGGTACGACGCCCGACTAGCCGCTCTCACCGGTCAGGTCGCCGAAGGTAAGCAGGCACTGCCAACCGCCAAGTCGCGTCGGCTTTCTGGCTCACTAGCCCGCATCGGACTGGTAGGGGCGGTGGCCGTCGGCGCCGGGCTCTTTGTGGCCCGATCGGCCGGGCTGCGGCTGCCCTCTGACGGGGTGACCGGCGGCAACGTTCGCGACACCAACCAACTCCTCGTCGAGGCGCGCTCGGCGCTCGGCACCGACCGCCCTGGCGCGGTGAAGCGATTCCGGCAGGTGCTCGAAACCCAGCCCGACAATGCCGAAGCCCGCACCTACGCGGCATGGATCACCCGCCTCGACACCCGCGATGCTGTCACTGCAGGCACGCTCGACGCCACCCATGCCCGCCCCATCTTCGAAGGGGTCGACACCGAATTCGACCAGGCCGCAGCCTCGCAGTCGGCGCTGGCCGATCCGCACTGCTTCCAAGCCATCCTGCGTTTTCGTGACCTCGATGATCCCATCCGATCGCGCCAGGCTTATGAGGCCTGCCTGTCCACCAACCCCAACCAAACGGTGCTTGGACTTGTCAGCAAAGTCGGGCCCGAGATCGACGCCGCGCTAGCCACGAACTCTGACCCGGTCGTCGCCGGCCTGGCACAGGCACGCGTTGCGCTGGGGGCCGGGGATATCGTCGGGTCGCTCAAGCGCTACGACGGCGTCGTCAAAGTCGATCCGGCCAACACCTCTGCGGTCACGTGGTCGGCGTGGTTGCAGGCCCGCCTCATTTCGACCGCGCTGCAGTCCGGACAGATCTCGAGCGATTTCGGCAAAGACAAACTCGCGAAAGCGGAAGCAACCATTGATGCCGTGCGCACCGCGTCGCCGACGTTTGCCGATGCCGCCTGCGCCAAAGTGGTGTTCGCGCTCAGCCGCGACGACAACGCGGCCGCGGACGCTGCGGTACCGGCCTGTCGGGTCGGCGTGGCCTCACCGGAGATTCGTGACGTTGCGTTGAGCAGCATCGGTACACCTGTCGTCACCAGCGTTCCGTAGATGACTCGTTCCAAGGCATTCGCGCGGCAGCGCGTTACGGCCATCCATTCGCGCGTTAGCCCCTTTCGCGCAGGCTGATCGCCCAAATCGGGTCTATTGCGCGAATGGGTGGCCGTCATCGCGCGATCGCCTACGAGAAGTCGAGCAGCACTTGACCGATTCGTGATCTTTGGTGCGGGCAGCACCGAGATAGCGCGTTCTTTCATAGCCTCCGCGAGTGAGTTCCGAGTGGCCGAGCCCTGATATACAACCTGTAGCCGAGTCATCGGTCGGCCCCGCCCTCGCCGCATTCGCGCACCTGCATGGACTCCAATCCGGATACGTGCCCCCGGTCTTGTCCGATGACACCCTAACTGCACCCTCGCCGCCGCCCTACCTTGCGCCGGCGGTTCAGGCCCAGCCTGAGGTTCAGCCGCACCCGTCGCATCAACATCCGGCCCAGCCCCACAGTGCCCAGCCCCACAGTGCCCAGCCGGTACCCCACGCGTACCCTCCGCAGCCTTATGGCTATGCCGAGCAACCGCCGCCTGCAGCCCAGCACTACCCCTATGGTTCGCCGTACAGCGGGCAGCCCTATATGGCACAGCCGTATCCTGGACAGCCGATCCACGGTGAGCCTCCTACATACGGACAGCCCGTGCCCCAGCCGTATCCGCCGCAGCAGTACGCACCAGCCGCCGGGTACGGTCATATGCCGCCGCCTGGCGCAACGCAACCATACGGTGTGCCCGAGCCGCACTACGCCGACCCGGCACAGTCGTTGCAGATGCAACAATATGGATATTCGCCTCACCCGGGCTATGCCATGCGGCCCGGCTATCCAATGCACGCCCCTCAGCCGGCACAGCCCGCCCCGTACCCAGGGGCGCCGCAGCAGGCGCAGGCGGCGGTTCGTTATGCCGATCCGCGGCAAGTGGTGTCAGCTGCCGCTCGGCTGACGGACAGGATCGCCGTACAACCGCCGTTCACGCAGGGTTACAGCGAGCAGCCGCCTCGGGCACTTCTACGCTCGCCCGACGATCTCGGTGAGAAGAAATCCTGGCACGTCAGCGACGACGCTCCCCGGTACGTACCACCCGGCACATCGGAAGCTGACCTTGATCCCTTCGGACTGGCAGCGCTTCCGGAGCAGGAGGCCTACCACGGCACGAAGGAGTTGCCGAGTGAAGCGGTGTACGGCCTGCTGTTCGGACTCTGCAGCCTTCTGCTGTTTCCGTTGGCCTTCCTCGGCTTCGTCCGTGCCCGTCGAGCCGGATCCATGATCGATGCCGCACCGAGTCGTTTTCGCGGTCGGTTTGTCGTGCTGCTTGGCTTCGCTCTCAACGTGGCCTGCCCGATCCTGTCGGTCTCGGCGGGTGCCTACCTCTTCGGCCTTATCTGACCGACGTTAGAGCCGGAAGGAAGAGCCGTTGGTCATCTGGCCGTCGGTGCGTTCGAGCACCCAGACCGAGCCCTTACTCCAGTTCTCGTCACCGTTGATGGTGAGACCACGCCGGACGAGGGCCTGCATCACATCGGGTATGAGATCTCCGTGGCTGCACAACACCGAGCCGTCGGGTAGCTCACTCAGCAGCTGAAGCACCGGCTCGAACGGAGCACCCTCGGACAACTGAAAGGTGTTTTCGAGCCCTAGTCCGGTCGCCTCGGCCAGTGGAGCCAAGGTCTGACGGCACCGGGTGAAAGGGCTGGTCAGAAGCCGGGTCACCGTGATGTCCGCCAGGTACTTCACCAGCGCCTTGGCCTGGGCATGGCCGTCGACCGAGAGGGATCGCTCCCGGTCAACGGGCCCGAACTCACGGTGTCCAGCTTTTGCATGTCGAACGAGAAACAACGCCATCAACTCTGACTTTAGGCGACGCTGTGTCTCTGAGTTAGAGGGCCTGGCTCAAGTGATGCACAAGCGGTTCTGTGGAGGATCAGGGATTGTGCAGACATGTCGCGTAGGCTCGCCGGGTGCGTTCGTTGCGACTCGCTACGCGTGGAAGCGAGCAAGCCAAAGCCCAGTCTGAGGCGGTTGCAGCCCAACTGGCTGCCATCACCGGAGTATCTGTCGAGCTGGCTTTTGTGGAAACCATGGGCGATCTCGTGCGCGACCGGTCCATTGCCGAGATCGGTGGTCGAGGCGTTTTCGTGAAGGAAGTGCAGCGCGCCGTACTGGATGGACATGCCGATATGGCCGTGCACTCCGCCAAAGATCTGCCGTCGTCATTCCACACCGAGGGGCTGATGTTGGCCTGCGTTCCGGAACGTGGTGACGCCCGTGATGCGTTGGTCGGACACACGCTCGCGTCACTCCCGAAAGGTGGCGTGGTTGCCACGGGGTCGCAGCGTCGCCAGTCGCAACTTGCTCATATGCGTCCCGATCTCACGTTTGTTGGGCTGCGCGGCAACATCCCGACCCGAGTGGCGAAAGCCGACCAGCCGGGCATCGACGCATCGTTGGTAGCGGTGACCGGCGCCCGCTGGGTCGGGCTGGAGCATCGCCTCGCGTACCTTTTCACGGTCGACGAGATGGTGCCGCAGATCGGCCAGGGCGCGATGGCCATCGAATGCCGCATCAGCGATGAGGCGACACGCGAGGCACTGACATTGCTTGAGCACGCGGTAAGCCGTCGCGCTGTTGATTCCGAGCGCGCCTTTCTCGCTCACCTGGGCGGCGGTTGCGAGTTGCCGGTCGGCGCCCATGCCGCTGTCGACGCGCACGGGGTCATCATCATTACCGGCGTGATCGCGTCGCTCGATGGACGACAGCTCTTTCGCGAAACGATGTCCGGTGACGACGTGACGATCGGCGCCAAACTCGCAGCATCACTGCTAGCGGCGGGCGCTTCTGAGCTACTTGCGGCTGGCTGACACCGTTTCGCTCGCTCGCCGCAACAGTTCGTCGGCGAATGCTCGTTTGGGGTCCGGTACCTGGGTGTCGGAGTAGGCGGCCTGATCGAGCACAGCGAACGCGACATCCCAGTCATCGCCGACGAAGCCGACCGCCTGGGCGAACGAACGTGCCGTTTGTCCGGCGGCTCGATGATGTCCGGCCTTGCGTCCGATCTGGTCGAGTCGGTCGTTCCACACCATGGGCCAGCTGCGAGCGGCGAGAGCCTGGCGACGTCGGTAGAGACGGCGCACAAACCAGCCGATGAAGCCCATGCCGGCCAGAAGCCCGGCACCCAACACTACGCGGCCGACGGCCGAGAAGACCGGCCCGAGTCGACTGGCGAGGAAGTCGGTGAGGCCGTTGCGGGCCAGCGGTACCTGGCCGTCGTCGGTGAAGGGCACATTGGCGGTGGGGTCAAAGGTGAGCCATCCGACGCCGGGGAAGTAGATCTCCGCCCACGCATGCGCGTCGCTTGCCTTCACTTCGTACAGACCGGTGAACGGGTTCCGCTCTCCTGAGGCATACCCGACGCCGAGTCGTGCGGGCACGCCCAGGCTGCGCATCATGACCACAAGCGAGCTGGCGATCTGTTCGCAGAAACCGACCTTCTCGGTGAAGAGGAAGTGGTCGACTGCGTCGGTGTTGGCGGGCAGCGACGGGATGTCGATCGAATAGGTCGTGTTGTTCCCCAACCAGTCCTCTATCGCCTGCACCTTGCCGAGCAACGACGGTGACGATGAGGTGATGGATGCGGCCAGTTCAGCGACGCGCGCTGGCATGTCGGTGGGAAGCTGTGTGTACACCGTTCGCGCGGGTTGCCCGAGCCCTCGGCCCGCAAGTAGACGGTTGAAGGGTTCGGCCGCGAGCGCGACCGGGTCGGCGGGTGGCCGTTTGCTGACCACGGTGTAGACCGCTCCGGTCCCAAGGGCCACACCCGCTCGAATGGTGCCATCGGGTAGCACCAAGACGGACTTGTCGGGGAAATAGAGTTTGGTGGCCGATGCGGCGCCAAAGATCAGATTCGGACCGGGCTTTTCGACGTAGACGGTCTGGATGAAGTCGTTCGAGTCATCCATCTGAACCGCGCCCTCGAAGACCGGTAGATCGATGGCGCCGTCGCCGCTGACCGCCTTGGTCTTATCGCTGCTGGCGGTCCATCGGCGGCCATCCCAGTGGTCGAAACTCTGACCCCGCCAGAAGCCGGGCTTGCTGGCCCGCACCTTCATGACGATCGTGTCGTCGGGTCGTCCGCGCGCTGCTGTGTCCATCTCGGTGGAGAAACCAACGTATCCGAAGCTGGCCCGAGGCGTGTCGCCGCCCTTGCCGGTGGAGGTCGGATCGTTCGCGTTGCCGTTGCCGTTTCCGTTGCCGCCGAGGGACGGATTCACCAAACCGCCGCCGGGTATGCGATCGAGGTTGGGAAGGCTAGCGGGGAACGTGAATGCCCGTGCCGTGCCCGACGCAGGAAGGAACAGGAAGATCAGGCCGGCCACCGCAAACGAACTGGCGAGCGTGAGGCCAAGCGACGTTGCGAGGGCTCGGGTGGGCATCCGCCGCGACCGTGCAGATGACGCGACCACTTGGGTGGGTCGGGGGAGTTCGGCGAGTTCGCTGCGGTGCATGAGAGCCAGTGCGAACACCGCCGCGGCGCTCCACAGGCCGAGGCTGATGGCGTAGTCACTGGCGATGGACAGCACGCCGCCGACGCCGATAAGCACTGTGGATGCGGCCAGCGAGAACCGCAGATCGCGTCGGGCTGGCACGTCGAAGGAGTGAAGGAGCTGCGTCCACAAGAACAGCTCGGCGAGGGGCCGCTGCGCTGCCGCGGCGTTCTGGCCGATGCCGCCGAGTTGGCTGACGAAGTGCGCCGATGCCGCCAGCATTCCAACCGCAAGGAACATCTTCACGACAAACCCCGGCCGGAACCGCGCGTAGTAGGAGAACGCGAACGCGACGATGAGTCCGGCTGGAAGCGCGTAGCGGATGGATGGCGTGCCGACGTCTTGCTGCAGGGTGGCGTTGGCTGCGATCAACACGGCGAACAGCGTTGCCACGCGCACTGCGATGCTGGCCTCCGGCGCGCCCTTGGCGTTGGCCGACTTCACCGATCGGGCGAGCGAAACAATGCTCACGCTGTAACTCCCTTCGGCGGGTAAACGGGGCCGACCACGGCGCGGGCCAGACGGCGGCTCACTTCGAGTGGGCTGGTAACGGGACCGGTCACCGGTCCGCTCGCTTCGGCGGTGATCAGCACGACGGCCGCACCGCGCTTCAGTGCGGCGATAGCCAGACCCGCAGCGCGGGACACAGTCGGTTCGACGGCGACTTCGGGGCCGACGAGGTCAACCACGATCACCACCGGCGCTACCGTCACGCCGTCGGTCTCTCGGATCATCATCTCACCGGTTCGCGCCGTTGCCGGCCAGTGCAGCTTGCGGCTGCTGTCACCGGGCACGTAGGCGCGGATGCCGCGCAGATCTTCCTCACCGATATCGGGTGTTGGGGCTGCCTCGGCCAGTTCGACGTCGGTGGGAAAGGGTCCGACTTCGAGCGGCGCCGAAAGGTTGACCTGGCAGGTCTTCTTCCACTCCACCATGCCAAGCGGTGACGATGTCCGTAGCTCCACGGCCAGCCGTGCGAACACGCCTCGCTTGGCGGGCCGGGTGAAGAACGTACCCTTGGTGGCATGAAACTGGCCGGTGCCAAGGGCGGGAATATCGGCAACCAGACCGGATTTCGCGTCGATGTCCAACGGCACAGCAAGCGAGACAGTGCCGTCGGTTGGCGCATGAACACTGATGCCGGCGCGGGCCAGTCTCACCATCGGCAGGAAGGCGCCAGCGGCTACAGAGCCCAGCAGCGTGGCCACTAGCACCGTGGCCCAACCGCTCCCGCTGGTGCGGCTGATGCCGAAAAAGGCGAGTGCGAGCGCGGTCATGATGAGCGCCGGTGCCTTCACTCGGCTGGGGCGCAGCATGTCAGCCCCGAGGAACGGGAACGTCGGCCAGTATCTCGGTGATAGTGGTGCGGCTGAGGTCTAAACCTGGTCCGCTTCGCATCACGAGACGATGGGCCAGCACCGACGGCGCCATGGCTTGCACGTCGTCGGGGGTGACGAAGTAGCGGCCCTGTAGCCCGGCCCACGCCTTGGCGGCGTGGAGCAGCGCCTGGCTGCCGCGCGGGCTCTGGCCGAGACGGACGTTTGCATGTTCACGCGTCTTGGCGCCGATGGCTACGACATAGTCGACCACTCTCTCCACGGCCTGTACGGCGCGAACAGCCCGCTGTGCTTCCACCAGTTGAGCCATGGTGACAACAGCGCCCAGATCGGTGAGGTGATCGCTGCCGCCGCGGCCGAGCAGTAGATCGCGCTCGGCGACGGGGCCTGGATGACCGAGTTCAAGCACGGTGGCGAAGCGATCCCGCTGACCTTCCACCAGGGGGAAGGTGCCGGCGTGGTCG
>JANMCE010000036.1:0-2366 GCA_031360915.1 Actinomycetes bacterium
CTGGCCCCGTGGATCGTTCGACCGTTCGTGCATGTCTTGGCGGCACCGGTGAGTCGACTGCGGGGCCTGTCTGGTCAACTGGCGGAGGAGAACGCCACCCGAAGCTCCCGCCGCACGGCCAACACGGCGGCCGGTCTCATGATCGGCTCCGCGGTGATCGCCGCCGCGCTGTTGCTGTCCAGTTCGATCACGACCTCAACGACCAAGATTCTCGACAAAGGCATGCGGGCCGACCTCATCGTGTCAACGGGTGCGCTCACCGGACTCGGATCCGACGTAACCGCGACGCTGCGAACCGTTGACGGTGTCGGCAGTGTCGCGGCGTTCCGCCATGGAGTATTCAAGATCGGTGACGCCACCAAGCAGCTCTCCGCAATGGAGGGCTCGGCTCTCGACATGACAGATCCGAACGCAGCGCTTGACCTTGGCCTCGTCAGCGGCTCACTCCGGGCGCTCGACGACGAAGGCATCGCCACGTCCGAGAAGATCGCGACGTCAAAGGGTTGGAAGGTTGGCGACACCATTCCGACGCTGTTCAACGCCGGTCCTCATCCCTTGCACCTTCAAGCAATCTTTGCCAGCAATGCCTTCGGCGACTACTTCGTGTCGATCAAGACCCATCAACTGCTGTACGCCGACTCAGTCGATGCCCTTGCGTTCGTACGTGTCGCCGACGGCACCACCCTGGCCATAGCGAAAAGCAACATCGCGACGCTGTTGACCACGGTGGCACCCGCAGCCAACGTGCAGGACCGCAAGGACTACGCCGGCGTGATCCAAGCGCAGATCACCCAGCTGCTCAACCTGATCACTGCTCTCGTGCTGTTGGCCATCATCATCGCTCTGCTCGGTGTGCTGATCACCATGCTGCTGTCGGTGTTCGAACGCACCCACGAACTAGGCCTGCTCCGCGCCATCGGCATGGACCGCCGAGACGTGCGCTCGATGGTGCGGTGGGAGGCCGCCATCATCTCGACGTTCGGGGCAGTGCTCGGCGTCGTGCTCGGCGTCGGCCTCGGCTACGCACTCACCCGCACCATGCGTGACCAGGGCATATCCACCATCGAGATCCCCTACCGCTCCCTCGTCATCATGATCCTGCTCATCACCATCGCCGGCGTCGGAGCCTCCCTCTACCCCGCCCGCCGAGCATCCCACCTCAACGTCCTCAACGCCATCGCCACCCAGTAGCCGGGCCTGGGCGCGACTCCGGGTCAACATTGCGCGATGCAACAGTGATATTCAAATATGTAGTATTGCCCGATGGGTCCTGATCCGCGACCTGGATTTCGTTGCGGTCGAAACGACAGCGTGCCGGCCAAAACGAGTCAGGGTCGCCTCAGCGACGGAGCACCATCGATGAATGCAGGGCGTCGGTCGCGGCACGAGTCCGGAAAGGTGCTATCGAACCTTTCGTCCGGCAACGACTAGGCCAACGATCAAGATGGCCGGGATCATGTTGACGATATACACCGCATAGGTGGGCGTGCCGATCATGGACAGAAAGAGCAACCCACCGGCAACCCCCAGGTTGCGGCGCCGTTTGATGACCAGGCCGGCGGCGATGGCGCACAGCGGGAAGATGGTGCTTTCCGGGCATGGTCGGTATGCGCCGGATCGGCTTCACCGGGAGGTTGTCGGAACGGTTCTTCTTTCTGGATGACGCCGGTTGTGGCGAAGCGGCGTGTGATCTCAATCGTCTCGGATACGGATTGCGGCTGCCGAAAAGTCCTGTATGCCTGCGCCTTCTGGGTGCTTTTGATTTGTTGCTCCGAGCGACGCCGATGATCATGTCGCAGCGCCCCTCACGCAAACAGGAATTCCTTAGCGCCGGATTTCCGCCGGCTGGTCCTCAAGGGCCGAATCCAGTGCAGATAAGCGCAGCAATGCGGCTTCTCGAAGCCGGCGTCGACACAACCGTGATCGCGCTCTGGCTCGGCCACGAACAAATCGACACCACCGCCATCTACCTCCACGCCGACCTCAGCATCAAAGAGCGCGCCCTCGCCCGAACCACCCAACCGGGCGTCACGCCAGGCCGATACCGACCGCCAGACCAGCTCCTGGCGTTCCTACAAGCCCTCTGAGCAAGCCCCGGTTATGCCGCCCTCAACGACGGCCACGACCCATCCGACCAGGACAAACACGGCCACATCGGCATAACCAGCACATCGGCGTACTGCAGCTTATGCCGACGTCGGCATAAGCACCATCTGATCCGGCACACGTTCCGCCTCGCCGGCCGTCACGACTGGGACAAGATCGGCAAGGCCCTGCGGCCCGTGTACACGGCGCCGACCGAAGCAGCAGCCCGGGAACGGTTCAGCGAGTTCACGACCGAGTGGGGCGCCAAGTATCCGGGCATC
>JANMCE010000146.1:0-3352 GCA_031360915.1 Actinomycetes bacterium
CTGCGCCAAAGCAGCATCGCCGACATTTCCATCAGCAACATCGGCCGCAAAGGCGGGAGCGCAGTGGCAGCCGGAGCCATCAACGCACTCCTGCGCCTCGCGACCGTGGGCTGAACTCTCTATTTCGCCGAAAGCTTTCGGCCTGCGGCGTTGCAGGCCGACTTCTCGCGCCGAAAGCGGGGAGGCCCGTTCACCAGCTCAGGAGCTTTCGGTTTGCGGCGTGGTTCAGCGACTTCGCATGCCGAAAGCTCGGTGCCTTTACGCGGCGTATTGCGCCGCGCCCCGGCAGCTACGAGATAACGGACGGTTCGAGGCGACCAGTCAGGGATGAGACTCGGGCGATCTTGTCGGCGGCGGTGATGAGTTTGGCTAGGGCCACCTGAGGATCGAGATCGTGGTTGGCTACGTTGGGTTCGAAGGACTCGAAGTAGATGCGCAGCGTTGCCCCCTCGGTACCGGTACCCGAGAGGCGAAACACGATGCGGGCGTCCTTGGCGAAGTTCACTCGGAATCCCTGCTGGGCACTTACGGCACCGTCAACCGGGTCGGTGTAGGTGAACTCATCAGCGCTCTTCACTTTCAGTCCGCCGAATGTGCGACCCGCCAGTGTTCCAATGGACGTCCGAAGGCCATCCCATACCCGGTCGGCGTCTTCTACCGGCAGCGCCTCGTAGTCATGACGGGAGTAGTAAGTGCGGCCATACGTCGCCCAGTGGTCCTGCACAATCTCGGTTACGCCGAGGCCACGCGCGGCCACGATGTTCAGCCAGAACAACACGGCCCACAGACCGTCTTTCTCCCGCACATGATCGGAGCCTGTTCCGGCGCTCTCTTCGCCGCAGATGGTGATGCGCTTGGCATCAAGCAGATTGCCGAAGAACTTCCACCCGGTTGGCGTTTCGAAGCAATCGAGATCCAGTGCTTTCGCAACTCGATCGACGGCACCGCTCGTCGGCATCGACCGGGCAACACCCGCGAGACCTTGGGCGTATCCCGGGACGAGATGAGCGTTGGCGACAATCACCGCAAGACTGTCGGACGGACTGACAAACAGGTTGCGTCCCACAATCATGTTGCGGTCACCGTCGCCATCACAGGCCGCACCCATGTCGGGGGCGTCCGTGCCTGAGAGCGCATCGATAACCGCGGAGGCGTACACCGGATTGGGGTCGGGATGATGCCCACCAAAGTCGGGGAGCGGCTCGCCGTTCACGACGGTGCCGACGGGAGCACCCAGTCGTTGTTCCAAAAGCGCACGGGCGTATGGTCCGGTGACGGCGCTCATCGAGTCCATGTGCAGTCGGAAGCCCGATGCGAACAACGCCCGGATGGCCGGAAAGTCAAACAGCGTCTCCATCAGGTCGGCCCAGTCGGCGACCGGATCAATGATGTCGATGACGGTGGTGCCGACAACCGTGCTGCCTACCGTGGAAAGGTCGACATCGGCAGCATCAACGATGGAGTACGACGTGATGGTTTGACTCGCGGCGTAGATGGCTTCGGTGAGCGCTTCGAGGGCAGGTCCGCCATTGCCGGTGTTGTACTTGATGCCGAAGTCACCGAGTGGGCCACCCTCATTGTGGCTGGCCGACAGGATGATGCCGCCGAATGCCCCTTGCTTGCGGATGACCGCCGACACGGCAGGCGTGGACAGCAGTCCGTGCTGACCGACGAGTACTCGACCAAACCCGGCGGCGGCCGCCATCTTGATGATGGTTTGGGTGGCAACGTCATTGTGGAAGCGGCCGTCGCCACCAACGACCAGCGTCTCACCATCAAAGCCCTCCAAAGAGGAAAAGATCGATGCCACGAAGTTTTCCAGGTAGTGCGGTTGTTGGAATACCGTCACCTTCTTGCGAAGTCCGGACGTGCCGGGTCGCTGACCGGCAAATGGTGTGGTGGCCACCTGGCGAACGACCGATGCCGGGACGAGCGACTCGTACAGCGCCAGGTAGCGGCGGGCCGGCAGATCCCAGCTCACGTCACGCCCCATCGCCCGCTGCACGGTCCGGGTCCATGCTGCCGACTCGTTCCAAAGGGAGAACACTCGATGCAGCGCGCGTTCCATCGCATCCGCAGTGACCGGCGCAAATACAAACCCCGTCGCCACACCGTCGGTGAGCGCCGCTTCGTTGGCATCTATGACGGTGTCGGCCAGACCACCCACACGCGACACAAACGGCAGCGTGCCGTAGCGAAGGCCGCACAACTGGGTGAGTCCGCACGGCTCGAAACGGGATGGCACCATCACAACGTCGGCACCCGCCTGCATGCGATGGGCCAGGCCTTCGTTGAACCCCGTGACAAACGCCAATCGACCGGGGTGGGCCGCGGCCGCCGCGGTGTATGCCGCTTCCAGCACCGGGTCGCCGCTGCCCAAGACCGCCAGTTGACCGTTTGCGACGATCTGCGGCAAGCAGGCCAAAACGAGGTCGAGACCCTTCTGCTCTGACAGACGACTGACGACAGCGAACAGCGGAAGGTCGCTTCGCTCGTCCAGTCCGATTTCGCGTTGCAGCGCAGACTTGTCGAGCGCCTTGCCGGCGGGATCGTCGGCGTCATAGCAATGGGGGAGCAGTGGATCGGTCGCGGGATCCCACACCTGGACATCGACGCCGTTCACGATCCCCGACAGCGCGGCCTGACGCGCCTGAAGTACTCCCTGCATCCCCATGCCCTCGGCGGGCGACAGGATCTCCTGCGCGTAGGTGGGACTCACGGTGGTGATGGCGTCGGCGAACTGGATGCCCGCCTTCAGGAAGCTGACGTACCCGTAGTACTCCATGCCGTCCAGGCTGTTGAGTCGTTCAGGGATTCCAAGCACGCTGAGGCGCTCAGCGGCGAAGACACCTTGGAAGGCCAGGTTGTGAATAGTGAGCACCGTCTTGACCGGTGCTGGCTGGGCAGTGAGATACGCGAGTGTCGGCGCCGCCTGCCAATCATGCACATGCACGATCGATGGCAGCCAATCGCGCAGCAGCCCGTTGGCGATCTGCGCACCAACAAGAGACAGCGCGGCGAAGCGCAGGTCGTTGTCGGGCCAGTCGCGACCGAATGTGTCCAGGTACGGCCCACCGTCACGGTCGTACAAGTGGGGGGCATGAAGAAGCAATACCCGAAGCCCGGTCGCACAGATGGCCTCCCACACCTCGGCCGGTCCACCGAACAGATCGGGGATGTCGGCGAGAAGCTCGCGACCGCTCGTGAGCGCAGCGTGATCAAGGAGGCCACGGTAGGCGGGCAGGAGAACACGGACATCGGCACCGAGCTGCCCCAGAGCAAGCGGCAGGGCACCGGCGACATCAGCGAGCCCACCGGTCTTTACGAGCGGATAGACCTCGGGGCTTACGAA
>JANMCE010000149.1:0-22145 GCA_031360915.1 Actinomycetes bacterium
CCGAACGACGCGGACCCTCACTCCGGGCCCGCCACTTCGGATTCGTGTTCCAGGACTTCAACCTCCTCGGCGCCCTGTCCGCCGCCGAGAACGTCACCCTCGCCGGCATCACCGGCCGCGACGCCCGCCAGCTGGCCACCACCGCCCTCGAACGAGTCGGCCTCGGCCACCGCACCAATTTCCGTCCCGACTAACTCTCCGGCGGCGAGAAACAACGCGTCGCCATCGCCAGCGCCCTCATCAACAACCCCGCCGTCATCCTCGCCGACGACCAACACCACGGCACCCTCGAATTCGTGGGCAAGCCACCCAACCCGGCCCACACCGGCTGTTCCTACATTCTCCGCCCCAGGCAAGGTCCACACCGCAGAGTTCACGATCAACGCCGCATAGGCCAACGACCGTCAAGTCGCGACGATCAGGCCTGTGTGCGCCACCGGCCCAACGAGACGGTCGCCCTGCCCGAACCTGGCCACCGCCATCAAGATCGCCGGGTTCGCCGCTGTCGCCGCGTTCGTGGTGAGCATCTGTACCGTGTACCCGTTGGGCGCACATGGGTGCCCAACGGCAACCCTCAATCTGCTCGGCTGGGGTTGGCTTCGCAACGGTGAACGCTCACTCGTCGAAACGAGTCGACGATGGTCTTACGAGCGCACGATTGCGTCGAGCATCGCCTGCATTCTCGCCTGCGACTCGGCGGTTTGGGACTTGAGCATTTCTGGTGCGTTGTGGATCTGGTTGAGGATCGCCCGGCCTGACTTGCTGTCCTCGCCGCTGGTCGCCCAGTCGATTCTGTCGTCGTTGCCGGTGATTCGGTAGGTGAGGAAGCGGCAACATGCCGACTCTCGGGTGACGAGATCGAGGATCCAGTCGCGGACGCCGGGCTTCGCCGCGAAGTGGAAGGTGGTCGAGGTCTGGGCTCGGCTGCGGTCAACGAGTGTGTGGGCGAACAGCCGACCGTATTCGGCGAGTCGATCTTCGGGGGTGTCGGTCGCGGTGATCATGTCACAGACGATCGGGGCGTTCGGGAGGTCATCAATGGTGGGGATTTCGTTCATGCGACCAACGTAAACTCTGGACTTTACTCCGGAGTCAAGAAGAATCTTTCGGAGGGTTCCTGTGAAGATCGGCGAGTTGGCAACCAGATCGGCGGTTTCGATCGACGCAGTTCGGTTCTACGAGCGACGAGGGGTCTTACCGCGAGCCGATCGCACCGCGTCCGGGTACCGGACGTTCAACGACGGCGACGTGGACCGCCTTGCGTTGGTGCGTCAACTGCAAGATCTCGGTTTGACCCTCGACGAAGTTGTCGAAGTGTTACAAGCCTTCGACCGGGGTGGCGCGACCGGTGCGTCGGAACGTTGGCGGCTGGAGGCCGTCGCAACCCGGATCGATGAACGGATCCGGCTGCTCCAAACGACACGTCGCACGATCACCGCCGCACTCGCAGCCTGCGACACCGGCTGGTGCGGACTCGAATCGAACTGACGGCACCGGGAAGAGCATGCCGTTTTTTTGCGATAACCCTTGACCTTCAAGTGGACTTGAAGGTTTACCATCGTGGGGTGACATCGACGTACAACATCAATGAGGTTGCCCGGCGTAGCGGTTTCACGCCGGCCACGCTGCGCTATTACGAGGACATCGGCCTGGTGCCGTCGGTGACGCGTACTGATTCGGGCTACCGCCAGTACGGCGACGAGGTGCTCGATCGTCCGATTACGTCGACCACGGGCGACGCGGACGTCGCGATCGCGTGCACCGCAACAGCCCAATCAGCAACCAAAGCGCTTCAGGAACGGGGCGACCTTCTTGCCTCGCAGCACGATTCGATCGTTCGGTGCGCGATTGCCCGTGGGGTCCGCGTGCGATTCGGTTCGGGGATAGACATTGGCGAACTGGCCCGCCTGACGCTTGCCGAGCAGGAGTGCTGCCGTTTCTTCTCGTTCGCGATCACCGTCGATCGGCGTGGCGTCGGGTTGGAAGTGGTCGCTCCCGACGACGCGCTGCCGAGCGTCCATGCCCTGTTCGGAGTGCCGGTATGAAATCGAACCGCCAACAGCTCGTCGGTGTCGGCGTCGCTGGCGTGGCCTGCGCCGCGTGCTGTGCGGGACCCGTGATCGGTTTCCTCACAGCGCTCGGCATCGGCACCGCAGTCGGGCTGGGCGGGTCGGTGCTCGCCGGGGTGATCGTCGCCGTCGCCGGGATACTTCTGGTGCGTCGCCGACGTCATGCTCGCCAAGCCGCGTGCGCCACCTCATCCACGAGCGTTTCGGTTGCCGCTCCGACGCTGCGAGCGAGGACATGAGCCGGATCGGCGTTATCGCCAGTCGCTGGTTCCTCAGCGTGCTGCTGGTCGTTGGAGCCGCGCTGTTCATTGCTGGCGTGGCCGCCGAACGCAGCAACGGGCACACCGAAACAACGGGACCTGCGGCGAGCGCGACGACGGCACCCAACACGCATGTTGAAGGTTCCGGTAGCGAAGAAAATGAGACCGCAACGACGAACGCCACCGAACCGGTCGGTCACACGGAAACCCCGCGGCATGTCGAAACGGCCGCGTCCTCCGAATCGACCGAGGGTCACCTGTTGGGAGTGAACCTCGAATCGAACGGTGTCGTCGCCGTCGGCGTGATCATCTCGCTGGCCTTCGCAGCGTTGGCATGGTGGCGGCGATCCAGACTGCTGCTCGTCGTCATCGTCGCGTTCACGTTGGCCTTCGCCATCTTCGATATCGCAGAAGTCGCCCACCAGGCCAACGTCTCGCACGGTGGCGTCGCCGCGCTGGCCGCGCTCGATGCACTGGCGCACCTCTCTGCTGCAGCCGTCGCGGTCGGGTTACTCCGAACCCACCTGGCGGATGAATGAGGTCAACGCGACTAAGCCGGTCGTGCCGAGATAAGCCGACCAACCGCGCTCGGTTGGAGTCGATCCAGTATCCGACGGATCAGTGGGATGACGTATCGGCCGCCGATCAGCCCGATCAACCCACCGAAGGCCAGTCCGGCGATCACGTCACCCGGGTAATGAGCGCCAACGTAGACCCGGATGAACGCCATCAGGAAAGCGAGCCCGACCGCGATGTAGCGGATACGGCGACGGGTCAGCCACAGGCCACCGGCGATCGCTCCGGACACGGTGGCATGATCGCTCGGAAAAGAGGCTGTCCTGACGGTGCTGTGGTCGTCCCCCGACCCGATGATCCCCGGCGAGGTCCTCACCAGCCTCGACGCCGACCTCGCCTACAGCACGGTAATGACGGTCCTGGTGCGGCTGGAACGCAAAGGAATCATCGTGCGGTCCCGCCGCGGCCGCGCCTATGCATACCGGTCGGTTGTCGCTGAATCCGACGTCGTCACCGAGCAGGTCCGCCGCATCCTGCGCGACGCCACTGACCGGGGCACGGTCGTTCACGCCTTTCTCGCCGGGCTCGAACCAGCCGACGAAACCCTGTTACGCGAACTCCTCGACCAAGCCGATCGCGACCGAACTTGAAATGAACGCTGTCGTCTACCTGCCGATTCTGCTCAGCATCCTTCTGGTCCCGACCGGCAGGATCGTCACCGTTCGCGTCCCGCCACGCACCGCAGCGCGTGCGGTGGTCGGTGCGACCGTTGCGACGGCTGCCGCGGCAACCGGTTCGATTCTGCTGTTGGCCTGGTCTCTGGCGGCACGGGTTCCGCAAGTCGCCGCCAAAGGCCACTGGCGTAGCCTCACTAACCGCGATCGTCAGCGTTGCCTTGGCATCGCACAGCACTGAGCGAACCTTTGAAACCCTGATCTCGGTCGCAGACGGTCACAGCGGCTGACCACTACAGTTTGCCTGGTCATGTTTCTACGGTGGTTGATCATTGGTGTGGTCGCGCTGACCGCGTCGTGGGTCGTGATGATCATCCTGGCCCGTCGCCTCCCGCCCGGCCTGGCGAAGGACCTGGCGACCGTCCTGCCCGCCTGCGTCACCACCGCCCGCCGACTCCGCAAAGACCCCCGCGTACCCAAGCGAGTAAAACTCGCGGTCGGGTTCGCCGGCCTGTGGGTGCTGTCACCCATCGACCTCATCCCCGAATTCTTACCCGTCATCGGTCCCCTCGACGACATCGTCGTCGTGGCCCTCGCCCTGCGCTACGCGGCCCGACACATCCCACCCGAAGCGCTCATCGAAGCGTGGCCCGCCGAACGACGGATCCTCGAACGCCTCGCCCCCGCCACAGCGACCCAACCCAACAACTAGCCACCCCACCTGCGCAGCAGCGAGCTGTGTATCCGTGTGTCGCGACCCGATTCGATTTCCAACACGGTCGACCGAGGCTCGATACCCCGTCCCGTCGCTCAAACCTTCGCCGTAACCTGCCGCTCACGCTCCGTTCTGCCCGCCAAACCGGGGAAACGACCCCTTCTCAAGTTTGGATCAAAGGAGTACGGTGGTCAGTAGGCGGGCCGTCGGCTCGGAAAGGGTGGCGGCTCGTGAAATCGAAAATCGTCGGTGTCATTGCTGGGTTTGGCGTTCTGATTGCGGGGGCCGGCGCGGCCATGGCCCTCAGCCCAACGTCCGACCAGCGGGCGAACGAACCGCAGGTACAGGGCGCGCCATCTTCGAACACCTCTGCCGTGTTCCCCACGAACAAGCAGAACGAACCAACCATCGCGCTCAACCCCGCCGACACTCGTTTCCTCATCGCTGGCTCGAACGACGAACAGCGCCAGCCGGCATGTGGCCCGGGCCCGGTGCGCGGCGCAACCATTCCGTCCGACTGCTCCTTTTTCCCGAACGTCGGCACGTCGGGCATCTTCACATCGAGTGACGGTGGAACCACATGGGTCAACCGCGGCCTGCTCGACGACCAGGCCTCGTGGCAGGGCTTCGGCGCGCTGTCGAACGGCGATCCGGTAATCGCCTACGGCCCGAAGCCGGACGCAGCTGGTCGCTTCTCGTGGGCCAACGGTGCGCGGGCGTACTACTCAAGCCTTGCGTTCTTCCCCGGTGCAAAGGGAACCATGTCGATCATCGTCAGCACCTCCGACGACAACGGCGTCACCTGGACCGCGCCCGTTCTGGCGACGTCGAAATCGAGTGCCGTCGACTTCAACGACAAGAACTGGATCGCCGTCGACACGACACCAGCGAGCCCGTTCTTCGGTCGGACGTATCTGAGTTGGACCGAGTTCCGTTCGAACACCGCGAAGGGCAACGGCAGTGAGCCGGTCATGGTGGCGTCCTCTGCCGATGGCGGCGCGTCGTTTGGCGCACCGAACCAACTCTCGCCGGCGGGCAACAACGGAACGGGCAACGGTCGCCAGGGCTCGTCGGTCACCACCGGGCCCGACGGGTCGGTGTACGTGGCGTTCGAGCAGGGCTTCTCGCAGGTTGTGGCCATCTCGCGCGACGGCGGCAAGTCATACACCCGACCGATCACGATGGGGCTGGTGACCGACATCCACGACCCCATCCCCGGTGCCAACTTCCGCACCGACAGTTTCCCCACCATTTCCGCTGACCCGCGCGTGGGCAACACCACCGTGTATGCATCGTGGTCGAACCGCACCGCAAGCGGAGGCCGCATGATCGTCGTGACCTCGACTGACAAGGGCGCCACTTGGGGAGGCCCGGCTCAGGTTTCGGGCGCTGAGGGTTACGCCTTCTTCCAAGGGCTAGACGTGACCGAATCGGGTAAGGCCGTCGTGGCATACCAGGTGCTCAACGCCGTCAACCCGGCCACGTTCGGCACGGGCAACGCCCGGATAGACACCTACGCCGTGTCGAAGCCGGCAGGCGGTTCATGGACCCTTCCGGTGAAACTGAACACCACGTCCTCCGACCCAGCCGTGAGCGCGCAGAACAACCTGCAACGGCAGTTCTGGGGTGACTACAACACGCTCGTCGCAACAGATGCGGCTGCGTGGTTCATCTCCACCGACAGCCGCACCGGCGTTGGTTGCTCCGACGTCGACGCCTATCAGAAGTATCTGATCGACAATGGCCTGGCGACCCACGGAGACATGGCCGATCGGCTTAGCCAACACGCAACCGGCGTGAACCCGGCACTCTCCGACCCGTCGGTGAAGCCCGCACCACCGGCCGTGTGCCCGTCTCAGTTTGGCAACACCGACGTCTACGTCGCCAAGTTCGTCCCATAAGGGAGCGGTAGCTATTGCTCACCTGAGGAATCGCCCAACGAAACGATCCAAGAGCCCAGCATTTTAGCCGAGAAGCAGGGCTAAGAGTGGTGCGCGCATGGCCCACACGGTGCGGTTGTGGTCGACGATGTTTCGGGTGGCGATGATCCAGTAGTTGTAGAGGCCTTCGATCACCTTTGCCTCGCCCTGCCAGCCTTCGGGCCATCGCGGCGCCGATGGCGTTCTCCGTGAGTTGGGTGAAGTTGGGCGATGGCAGTCCGGCACGCACTCGCGTCATCTCGCATCGCTTCAGCGTACGAAAACGGGGGGGGTTCTGGTACGTCTACCTCCCCAAAACCGTTGCTGTTCTGGCGTTGAGGTTTGTCCCCCGTGCCCCAACAGCAGGCTTTCATCCGGCTACCATGGGAACAGTCGGGACGCATCTGCGCGCGGCCAGTGCGCAGCGATCGCGTCGAACCGTGCACGCGCCTGACCGGCGTTGCCGGTGGAGCATTCCAAGTCCCGTTCAGCGGCCCAAGCCGTCCAGGATTGGTAAGCGCGGACATGATGCCCGGCGTCGGTATGGATGCCCGCGCCGTAGGCGAGGAGTCGATCGTCGAGTTGGGCTGCGAACTTCTTCCGGGCCTTGTCGAATACCACGGGTTGGGTAGCCGCCTCCACCGTTTCCAACATCATCAACGTCACCGGGTCGACACGGTGGAGCTGCCATGGGTCACGGGCGTGTCCGACATTGCAGAGGTCCTGCCACAACGAGCGGGCAACGAGGGTGTTCTTTCTGCGCACCAACTTGACGGTGGCGACCTCACCATCGATGTCCTCGATTGCGTTGAAAATCAGGTTGGACTTGGGGTGCGACCACCACGATCCTTCCACCGGTTGACCGACGATCAACGTCGTGACCGATGGCAGCATCCGGTCGTGCACAAGCAGGAGCCCCGATCGATTAACCGTGTCCAAGATCAGCTGCGCAAGATCGTCGATCACATCATTCTCTCAGCACCAAGATCGTGTTCATCGGCTTCGTGGAGGTGCGAATTCAGGTGGCGCAGCCCCCTTTAGCGTCACACAAAGTCACTCACATATCTGAGCGCGACATTTTTGTGAGTGACTTGGGATCCACGCACCCAAACAACCAGCGCATCGGGGGGGACGACGTCCCGTGGCGGGCGCTGGCAGATCGCCGGGCGACACGACTGGGGCTTCAAAGCTGAGTCTGCCTTGGCCGCATCACTTGGCCGAGGGGCTTATGATCGTGGTCGAGTAGCTGTGACGACGCGGTCGCCGAGTATTCAGCGCTCGCCGTCTGCTCGCTGGGCGATAACCCAAGCGCTCACTTGCGACACGAAGGTGCGGAGATCGTCGAGGTTGTCGAGTGCGTTCATGACGATTTCATCGTCGACTTTCGCGTATTGATGCACCAAGATGTTCCGAAAGCCAACGGCCTTCGACACACTTGCAGCTATCTCCGATGAGAGGACGCCGTGAACACCGAGTAGGCGTAGGGCGGCAGCGTTGGTGTCGGGGGAGCCCCACGATTCCGACGAAATGATGTGATGCGCGAGATCGACGCTTCCCTCAATGGCTGTGACAAACAGATACTTCACGCCGTCGAGCCAAAGTGAGTCGCTGTCCGTGTTTCGATGTTCCGAGGCGTGTGCCAGCCGATCAACCCGTTCCGCTATGCCGCGCAGGAGTCGAGCGGCGCGACCTTCATCGACCACGCGCAGCCGCCTCAAGGAATTCGCGGTGAGATCGGGCGAACCGATAGCGCTCGTCGAGCCATACTTTGCGGGTCGTGGCGACCCAGTGCACTCGCTCGTTCGGATTGTCATC
Source organism: Actinomycetes bacterium (assembly GCA_031360915.1). Lineage (GTDB taxonomy): Bacteria > Actinomycetota > Acidimicrobiia > Acidimicrobiales > Ilumatobacteraceae > JANMCE01. The sequence goes on from JANMCE010000149.1 coordinate 7,969, forward strand.
GAAGAGAAGTTGGCCTTCACATGCGATGCGCCCGGCGACCTCAAGAGGAACGCGGTTGACGTCCACGACATCAACGCCAGCAGGCAGATCAAGCTCCCATGGGAGCGGCGCATCGTGGGCCCACCATGCGCCGACATCGAAATCGGAAGAAGGTCCTGCGGTGCCACGGGCACGGCTGCCAAACACAAGCGCGAACTCGGCCCCACTCGACCGAAGCAGGGCGATCATCGTCGCTCTCAGATCGTCGGAAGGTGCCACTCTCTAATTATAGGTCCCGCCGGGGCGAGTCGGCCGGTAGCCAAACGGCCGAAATCGTGGGCAACCCCTTGCTCGCGACAACTATCGCGCACCCGCTCGGTATGGTCGAGGGCATGGGGATAACCACTGCCGGACGAGCCGTTCGCCGACTGCGATGTGGCCGAAGTCGACCGCTCGTTCGCCGTAGCCGTAATCTCGTTGTTCGAGGAACAGTGCGATCGATGGCTCGATGTCGAGTACCGCACGCGCGGTCGCCGCTTGTTCGCTCGGGCCTTGCCGAGTCAACCCCGCACGGCCACCGCATCGGCGATTTCGACGATATTTACGACGCCAAACACTGGTAATTGCGAACCGTACGACGACCGATACTGGCTGTAGCGGTAATGCGCGCCCCCACTCAAGCCGAACTCGGCCGACGCATCGGGTTGCAGCACACGCGGCTCGGAGCGGCAAGAATCTCCGACAACGTGAACTTTGATGTCGTTGCCTTGGAAGACCTCCGCTCCCGCCATGTCGCATGGCGTTTGCTCTACTACGAGCGCGCCCCGCTGGCCATCGCGTTCCTGCAGGCGGCATTCGTGTCCGGCAACGTACGGGCCCGCCCCGAGGACGAGGCGGCCGAGTTGCTCGAAGATCAGCTCTTCGCGCTGCGACAGGCCCGTGGCGACGGCGCCGCGCCGCGGTCGGCTCGGGAGTACCTCACCGACTGGTCATCCGACGAGCGCGGTTTCCTGCGACGGTTCTATCCAGCGACCTCCGACGAGGCGCATCTCTCGCTCACATCCGGATCGGAGCGGGCCATCGCCATGATCGCATCGCTCGGCGATGCCGGCTTCGTCGGCACCGAGTCGCGGCTCTTGAACGTGGTCGAGCTGCTCCGCCAACTCGACATGGGCACCGACCCGAATGTTGAGAATCGGCTGGCCGATCTTGGGCGCCGACGCGACGCGATCGATGACGAGATCAGCCGCACGCTCCAGGGTGATATCCGAGTGCTTGATGACCGGGCAGTCGTGGAGCGGTTCCAGCAGTTCGCTACTCTCGCCCGAGAGCTCCTCGCGGACTTCAGTGCCGTCGAGGAGAACTTTCGGCGTCTCGACCGTTCGGTCCGCGAACGCATCGCCCAGTGGTCCGGGGCGAAGGCCGACCTGCTCGACGACGTGTTCGGCGCGCGAGACGCCATCACATCGTCCGACCAGGGTGCGAGCTTCCGAGCGTTCTGGGAATTTCTCATGTCGCCCACCCGACAAGACGAATTGACGAGGCGGCTCGAGCGCATCGTGGCCCTGCCGCCCATCGTCGAACTGCGGCCCGACCGCCGCTTGCGCCGTGTTCACTACGACTGGCTCGGGGCCGGTGAGGAGACGCAACGCACCGTCGCCTTGCTGTCATCGCAACTTCGCCGATTTCTCGACGACAAGACGTGGCTCGAAAATCGCCGCATCATCGACATTCTCCGGTCGGTCGAGTCGAGTGCCCTTGCCATTCGTGACGCTCGGCCCAACGGCGTTTTCCATCACGTCGATTCAGCGCAGGTCGAGGTGTCGCTCCCTATGGAGCGCCGTCTGGCGTCGGCTGCGGGGCCGCTCACCATCGCAGCGGTGCCATTGCTGGCCGACGGCGACGACATCGATGTCGACAAGCTGTTCGAAGACTCCACCGTCGACCTCGCCGTTCTGGCCGACCAGGTCGACGAGGTGCTCGGCCGGAGCGGGCAGGTCACGCTGGCGGAAGTGTGTGATACGTACCCACTCACCGCCGGCTTGGCCGAACTTGTCGGTTACCTCCATGTTGATGACCATCGCTTCGTAGCCACCTTCGTCGACGACCAGATCGATCGCATCACCTGGCAGATCGACAACGGTGACGATGCCATGGGTGAGCGGGCCGTCGAAATGCCGAGGTTGGTGTTCGTGCGATGACGAGCGATGTCGCCACAAGTGCAACGAGTGCTGCCCTTACCGACTCCGCATCCGAACGGGCCGCAGCTCTCGGGTCGATCGTCGTGCCGTTACTGAAAGGGGTCGTGTACCGCAACGCCGATCAGGCCCGATGGATCGCGCTCGGGCGGGAAGTTGAGGCCGCCCGCGAGCATTTGCGGGTGTTGGGCCTCGACCTCGTCATCGATGAAGCCGAAGGATATGCGTTCGTCCGCTCCACGCCCGCTTCCGACGATGGCGAACCCGGTGCTCCGGGTATCGACGACCGTCGTCCGCGCCTCGTCGCCCGCCGCCCGCTCACGTTTTCGGTCAGCCTGATGCTGGCGCTGCTTCGTCGAAGGTTGGCGGAGGCTGACGCGGCCGGTGGCGACACTCGTCTCGTGTTGTCTCGTTCCGAAGTCGTTGACCTCGTGAGCGTGTTCTTACCGACATCGTCGAACGAGGCGCGAGTGATCGATCGGGTGGAGGCCGATATCGGCAAGGTCGCCGACCTCGGGTTTCTGCACCGTGTAGGTGGGCCGAGCCGCCGCAACGACGAGCCGCGTTACGAAGTACGCCGCGTGCTGAAGGCTTTCGTCGACGCGCAATGGCTGCACGAGTTCGACGAAAAGCTCGCCGAGTACCGGGCCACACTCGACGCAAGCGGCGGCCGGCTTCCCGACGATCGTCGGGGCGGTCGCCGCCGCCAGCCATCCGAAATAGATATGGCCGAAACAGATACGGCCGAGGACGACGACGACCCGGCCGAAACAGACCCAGCCGAGGCCGAGTCATGAACGAAGGCATGCTCGATTTCGTTGCCGACGACAATGAGGCTGGCTTTCGGCTCGACCGCATTGAGGTCTACAACTGGGGAACATTCGATGGGCGCGTCACCGCGCTGCGGCTCGACGGTCTGAACACGTTACTTACGGGCGAAAACGGTTCGGGCAAGTCCACCTTCATCGATGCCCTCACCACCTTGCTCGTTCCTGCCGGGCGCGTTGCCTACAACCGCGCCGCAGGCGCCGACAGCCGAGAACGTGACCTTAAGTCGTACGTACTCGGTCACTACCGATCGGAATACAACGAGCAGACCGGTGCTTCGAAGCCCGTTGCCTTGCGCGGTGCAAAGAGCTATTCGGTCATTCTCGGCGTGTTTCACAACCGGGGCTTCGATCAGACCATCACGTTGGCCCAAGTGTTCTGGCCGGCCGAGACCGGCCAGCCCAACCGCCGGTTCGTCACTGCCGAAGGCGAACTATCGATCGACCCCACGTTCACAAATTTCACAAAGGGCGTTCGCGAACTGACGGCGCAGCTGCGCGCCGCCGGCGCCGATGTGCACGACGCTTTCACACCGTACGGCGCGTGGTTCCGCCGCCGGCTCGGCATCCAAAGCGAGCAGGCACTCGATCTGTTTCACCAAACCGTTTCGATGAAAGCTGTCGGCAACCTCACCGAGTTTGTGCGTGCCCACATGCTCGACATCGAGCCACCCACGCCGCGCATCGATGCCCTTGTCGCCCACTTCGACGACCTCACCCGGGCGCACGCGTCCGTGCTGCGAGCGAAACGGCAGGTGAACCTTCTTGCACCGCTGCTCGGCGATAGTGAACGACACGCCGACGAGAACGCCGAGCGAGCCACGCTTGCCAGTGATCGAGACCGGCTCAAGCAACACTTCGCGCTCGAGAAGGTTGCGCTACTCAACGGCGCGATTGACGGTCTTCGCCAGCAACTCCAGAAGATCTTCGCAGCCATCGAGCGGCGTCGAACCGAACGGGCGAAGTCGCGCGAGGAGGGAGATGCGCTGCGCGTCGCGATTCGGTCGAATGGCGGCGATGAATTGCGCCGCATCGCCAATGAGATAGCGCTCCTCGAAGCGGAACGAACCGGTCGTCGACAGGCGGCTGACCGCTTCGCTGCGGTGGCCGAGACGGCCGGTTTCACGGCACCGGAAACTGCGGACGGCTTTATCGCGCTGCAAGAGCAGGTAAAGCTCGAACGTGCGGCTCAGGCCCAATCTGACGCCGGGTTGCGAGACCGCGTCACCGAGGACTCGGTCGTACTCAAAGACCTTCGACGCGACCATGCAACGATTTCCGCCGAGATCGACAACCTACAGTCGCAACGAGGAAACATTCCGCGTGAACAGGTCGAGCTTCGGGCACGCCTGTGTTCCGACCTCGGGCTCGACGAGACATCGGTGCCGTTCGCCGGTGAACTGGTGCGAGTCGCCGATGGCGAAACCTCGTGGGAGGGTGCAGCCGAACGACTTCTCCGCAACTTCGCGTTGTCGCTCCTCATTCCGGACGACCACTACATCGCCGTGCAGCGCTGGGTCGACGAACGCCATCTGCGCGCCAAGGTTGTCTATTACCGCATTCCGGCAACCGTGCGCCGTACCGATGACGACCTGCATCGGGCCGCCCTGTTTCACAAGCTCGAACTTCGTAACGATCTCGATCGGCGAGTACAGAACTGGCTGGAGGCTGAACTGCAGCGGCGGGCAGGCGTCGTGTGCTGCGATACCCCCGAGCAGTTCCAGCGTGAACGGTCGGCCATTACCGCTGCCGGCCAGATCAAAGGCCGCAACGATCGCCACGAGAAGGACGACCGGTGGCGTATCGACGATCGTGCACGCTATGTGCTCGGCTGGTCGAACGAGTCCAAAATAGCGACGTTGCGCGCCCAGGCCGCCGGGTTCGAGGGCCGGATCCAGCAGGCCGCGCTTCGGCTTGAAGCAACAGAGGCCGAACGACGCGCACACACCGACCGCGTGAGCGCCCTCGGGCAGCTGTCCATGGCCGACGACTTCCGGGCGATCGACTGGCGTCGCTCGGTCGCCGAGATTGCGGCTCGGCAGGAACAGCGAGCGACGCTACTCGCGGCCTCCGACCAACTTCGGGCGTTGGAAACGCAGCTCGCTGCGGCCGAACAGCGGTCGGCGGCAGCGGAGCAGACATTCCAGGACGTGAATGCCGACGCGGCCCGGGTTGAAACCACGATCAACGGGCTCGACGAAGAGCGCACCGACCTAATCGCGCTCATCGACGATTTCGCCGTAACACTTCACGACGCCGAACGAGGGCGCCTCGCCGACCGGGCAGCGTCCATCACTGTGGGGCAGTTGAGAAAGACCTCGCAGCTGACCGAGATCGAATCGAAGGTGCGCGACCAGTTGACCGCCGAGATCGACGCGGCAACCAAGCGCATCGAGAGGCTCGGGGAGAAAATCGTCCGTCAGATGCAGGCGTTCCGTCACGAGTTCCCGACCGAAACGAGTGAGATTGATGTAGCCGTTGAGGCATCACCGGCTTATGGCGAACTGCTGCGCCAGTTGCGAGCCGACGACCTACCCCGTTTCGAGGCCCACTTCGCTGAGCTGCTCACCGAGAACACCCTGCGCGAAATAGCCAACTTTCAGGCCCACCTGCATAAGGAGCGGGCCGAGATCGGCGAGCGAGTCGACAAGATCAACGCATCGCTCGAAACGATCGAGTACAACGCGACACCGAGTGGCGGTCGCTACATAGCTCTTGTCATCGAGGCGTCTCGCGACCTTGATGTGCGCCAGTTCCAGATTGACCTCCGGGCTTGCACCGAAGCAACGTTCACCGGCACTGACGATCCGGGTTTCGCTGAAGCCAAGTTCCTGCAGGTGCGCGCCATCATCGACCGGTTCAAGGGTCGCCCTGACGTGGCCGACGCCGACCGTCGGTGGACGGCGAAAGTCACCGACGTGCGCAATTGGTGCACGTTTGCCGCATCCGAACGATGGCGCGCCGACAACGTCGAATACGAGCACTACAGCGACTCGGCCGGGAAATCGGGCGGACAGAAGGAGAAGCTGGCGTACACGGTTCTGGCTGCGAGCCTTGCGTACCAGTTCGGGCTCGAACTCGGAGAGACCCGCTCGCGGTCGTTCCGATTTGTCGCGATCGACGAGGCCTTCGGCCGCGCCGACACTGAGGCCACTCAGTTCGGTCTCGAACTGTTCGCCAAGTTTCACCTGCAACTGCTCGTCGTCACGCCGCTGCAGCGCATCTCGATCATCGAACCGTACGTTCGACGCGTTGGTTATGTCAGCAGGGTCGACGAACGGTCTCGCATCGCCAACCTCACCATCGAGGAGTACCGCAAGCGCAAGGACGAACGTTGAAGACCGTCGATGATGACGATTGCGCACACACATGGACGACGAGCGATGACATCGTCGGTCACCTACGCCGCCTCTGGGATCGGGGCGCCGTGCTCGCCGAGGTTGCCGGGGGACCGGCCCTTTTCCCGTATCGGTTCCGGCTGCGGCGTCCACGAACGGCCGAGCTGAGCGACCGATACGACAATGTGCGCACCTGGATTCGCGACCTGTCTGCGATGCCCGAAATCCGCATCGAGTGGCAGTCGGCCGGCAACCGGTCGGTCGGCCGCAACGACGTTCCCGCGCAGGTGTGGGTCGACGACCTCGATGCCGCCTGCCGGCTGCTCGGAACCACTCATGCGATCGAGCAGTTCCGCTCGATCGTCACGGAGACGGCCAACCGTCAGCCCGGACTGTGCGAGTGGCTCATCCGCCACGCGCTCGAAGCGCTGGCCGTCGCGGTGTGGTGGCCCGATCTGCTTGCGGTCGTCTCGTGGATGCTCAACCACCAGTCGAGCGATTTCTATGTGCGTCAGATTGACCTTCCCCGGGTCAACACCAAATTCGTCGAAACCAACCGCGTCGTGCTCGGCTCGATGCTCGATGCAGTGCTGCCAGCCGACGCGATCGATCCGTCCGTCACCGCCGCGTCGGCGTTCGCTCGGCGATACCGATTCCGAGTACCGCCCGCCACCGTGACGCTCCGTTCGCTCGACCCCAATCGCCCGATACAGCTCGCCTCGAGCGAGCCAATTGTCGTGGCCGACCGGACCATCACCGTGACTGTCGACGACTTCGCCAGGCTTCGAGGGATGCGTCGCGTGTTCGTTACCGAGAACTACATCAACTTTCTTGCGTTCCCGAACGTCACCGACGCCATCGTCGTATTCGGCCAGGGTTTCGATGTTGGCAAGCTCGCCCAGGCGCCGTGGCTGCACGGCGTTGCGGTTCACTACTGGGGAGACATCGACACATACGGTTTCGCTATCTTGGACCACTTGCGTTCGCTCTTGCCGACCGTGCGCTCGATGCTGATGGACAGCGAGACCCTCGTCCGCCACAAGGCGCAATGGGTCGTCGAGACGCAACCGACACGGCGCGACTTGGCCAATCTCACCGGCCCGGAGGCAGCGCTTTACGACGACCTTCGCGACAATCGCATCGGTCGTGGCGTTCGCCTCGAGCAGGAACTCATCGACTTTGCATGGGTACTTCAAGCGCTCATGTATCTGTGATCCGTTAACCGCACCAACTCTGGGGCCTGTTTGATCGGGGCTTGGGGGACCATCCCTGCGTTGGGGTGGTTGATGTGGTCATGCTTGTAGTGATCGGAGATGCCCATGGACGGATCACCTGGCGGTGACACGGCGTCGGGTTCTCGCGATGTGGATCGTCTGGTTGTTGGCCAGGTCGGTCGGGTGGTTCGTTGCGAATCCACGCCGGGGGTTCAGTTGCTTGATGCGGCGGGTGTCCCGGTTGTGGCCGTTGATGAGTTTTTGCGGTCGTTGGCTGCGTCGGACTCGCCAGCGACGACTTTGTATTCGTATGCGTCGGCGTTGTTGCGTTGGTGGCGGTTCCTCGCAGCAATCGACGTTGTTTGGGATAACGCCGGACGGGTCGATGTCCGCGATTTCGTGTTGTGGTTGCGTGGGTCGTCCCGTCATGGGTCGACGTTGGGGTTCGCTCCGGCGACGATTAATCACAATTTGGCGGTGCTCGGGTCGTTCTACGCTGAGCGTATAGGCGCGGGTGTCGGGCCGGTGATCAGCCCTGTTCCTGGGGTGGCGGCATCTGATGGGCAGCGCAGGTATGCGCACCACAATCCGATGGAGCCGTTCCGGCGGGGTCCGCGGGCCCCGCTGCGGCAGAAGGTGCCGCAGGTTGGTTCACGCGGGTTGGGTGATCGGGCGTTCGACGAGTTGTTCGCAGCGATGGGCTCCGACCGGGATCGGGCGTTGATGGCGTTCTATGTGAGCACCGGCGCTCGGGCGTCGGAACTGCTCGGGTTGAGCATCGACCGGGTTGATATCGCTCAGCAGATGATCGGGGTGTACCGCAAGGGAACGGGCCGGTTGCAGTGGTTGCCGGCGTCGGCGGACTCGTTTGTGTGGTGGCGGCTTTACGAGGCCCGGTTGGAACGTCCCGCTGGTGAGACAGCGGTCTGGTTGACGCGCCGGGCACCGATCGTGGCGTTGTCGTATGCGGCGATGCGACGGGTACTACAACGAGCGAATGACGGTTTGGCGACCGGGTGGACGTTGCATGATTTGAGGCATACCGCGGCGCGGCGGATGATCGTGGATCCGTCGGTTTCATTGACCGACGTGCAGTGGGTGCTTGGTCATGCGCATTTGTCGACAACTGCGATTTATTTGCGCCCGGACGAGGACGAGGTGATCGTCCGTGTCCGTCAGCACCACCAACGCAGCGTGGACCCGCCGCCACCGGTGCTGGTGCTGTCGGGCTATCGCCAGGCAGTTCTGGATACGTTGTTGGGTGCTGGTCGTGCGCGCTGAAGCGTCGCCGGGGTGGTCACCGATCGATGTGTATTCGGACCCTGTGCCGCAACCGGGGCAGCGGTGGCATGGTCAGCATCGCAGCCCAAGCCAACTCGCCGCCGACGTGACCGATCCGGCGGCGCACGGTTATCAGGCTCCGCCGCTGGCGGTGACTGCGGCGTTGCCACGCCCGACGATGTGGCCAGAAACATGCCGGACAGCGGAGGAGATCGTCGCGCTCTTTGAGGTGATGCTCGCTGGCGAGTCGCGTGAGGTGAACCGAAAATCGCGGCAGACACGCGCTCGCGGTCTGATCGATCTGCTCGACTGGCTGGCTGGTTTCGGAGGCGAAACATGGCAGCAACGCTGGATTGCTGGGGGTCTGAACGATCAGCAGATCGCCTGGACGGACCTGGCGGCCGACACCCGGGCGGGTAACGCTACGAGTTACGCCCGGTCAATACTGATCGGCGGTGTCGGCGGGTTGATCTCGTTGAGCGTGATCCGTCCGAGTTACGCATGGTTGTATGCCTTCCGGTCGAAACCGACGTTGTCGGAGTTTCGTGAGGCCCGTGATCCCGACGGGTTCACCGAACTGTCCAAGCTGTGTTCGGGCCTGCCTGGTTACAACGTGTTCCAGGAGGAATCGGCGTTCAAGACGCTCGCTCGGATCTTGATCCACAACGGCGGGAAACTCGCCGACATCACGATCGAGGACTGTCGCGAGGCGTACGCCGCTCAGCTCGCGTACAGTTCATCAACATCATCGTTGTGGTATTGGATGTTGCTGCATGGCGGGCAACTCGGCCCGACTGCTCCACGCCACGCTCAGGCTCTGACGCTCGGGGGGCAACGCTCAATCACTGAACTCGTTGACGGTTACCGCGTCCAGGCCCCAGCGGTGCGGCAACTGCTGATCGACTATCTGCAAGAACGCCGGGCGACCGTCGATTACTCAACGGTCGTTCGGCTCGCCGCGGTTCTGGTGCTGCTTTTCTGGCGTGACCTGGAGATTCATGAGCCCGGCATCGATTCACTCGATCTCAGCAACGAGGTCGCCCGACGGTGGAAGGATCGGCTCCGGGTCGTTGCCTACGGCCGCCATCGTGTCGGTCGTCAACGCGAAGACCCGAACGCGATCCTGATGACTGTCCGGGCGTTCTACGACGATTTGAGCCATTGGGCAACGCAGGACCCGCCACGGTGGGGTCGTTGGGTGGCCCCGAACCCGATCCGTGCTCGCGACCTGATCGGTCAGAACAAACAGAAAAGCCGAATGCGAGCCCGGATGCATCAACGCACCCGCGAACTCGCCCCGCTCGTCGCCCCGCTCGTCGCGCCGCTCGCCGTGTCAGCCGCCCGGCAACGCCTCCATGCCACCGCGCTGCTCGCTGCTGGCCGCAACGCCGCCGATGGTGAACAGTTCACCGTCGACGATGAAACCTTGACCCGAGCCGTGATGATCACCGACCCGGCCAAAGGTGGGCGAGGCCGCCCCGGGATGATCTGGGCATACCAGGGCGACGGTGTCCGACGGAACCTGATCAGTGAGGAGGAACGTACCTTCTGGGGGTGGGCGGTGATCGAAGTGCTCCGCCATACCGGCATCCGCGTCGAGGAACTCACCGAACTCACCCACCGCAGCTTCGTCGCGTACACGCTGCCCTCAACCGGCGAAATCATCCCGCTGCTCCAAGTCACCCCATCCAAAACTGATAAAGAACGACTCCTTGTCGTCAGCCCAGAACTCGGCGAAGTGCTCGCCACGATCATCGACCGGGTCCGCGCCGGTGCCGATCAAGTGCCACTTATCATCCGCTGCGACCACGCTGAACGGGTCAACAGCCCACCGCTACCGTTCCTGTTCCAGTGGCGCTACGGGCTCATCAACTCGATGATCAGCGAAGCCCGAGCCGGTCGCCTGATGGACCTCATCGTTCACGCCAGCGGACTCACCCACACAGACGGGACCCCGGCACACTTCACCCCACACGACTTCCGACGTATCTTCGCCACCGAAGCCGTCGCCGCCGGTCTCCCCGTTCATATCGCCGCGAAAGTCCTCGGCCACGACAGTTTGAACACCACCCAGGGCTACGTCGCGGTCTACGACCACGACGTCATCGAACACCACCGGGCGTTTATCGCTCGCCGCCGCCAACAACGCCCCAGCGCCGAATACCGTGACGTCACCGACGCCGAATGGGACGAGTTCCTCGCCCATTTCGAACTACGAAAAGTCGAACTCGGGATCTGCGGTCGCGCCTATGCGACGCCATGCATCCACGAACACGCGTGCGTCCGATGCCCGCTGCTTCGCCCAGACCCGAACCAACTCGGACGGCTCGAAGAGATCCGAACCAACCTCGTCGCCCGCATCGACGAAGCCAACCTGAAAGGGTGGGCCGGCGAACTCGAAGGGCTCCACATCAGCCTCGCCGCCGCCGACCTCAAACTCGACCAGATGCGCCGCGACCACAACGTCACTGTCTCGGTCGCTGCGCCCACCACCAAGCGGTCTCGATGACAACACCCCGCCCCCTGACAGGTGAAGACAGCGAACGAGTCATCGAGCACGCCATCGGATCGCTCGGCACCCTACGTCGAGCTGCCCTGGCTTGGTGACGCAGGGACAACCCTTCACCTCCTCACCAGCCTCATCCGACAAGCTGAACAGGCCCTCCCCGCTGCCGTCGCCGAAGCCCGCGATCAGGAATACTCATGGGCCCAAATCGCCCGGATGCTCGGCACCACCCCAACCGCGGCACGCCAGCGCTACTTCACCGGGCCAGCTTGACTCGACCACATGTGCCGGGCCGACCGGTGGATGAGAACAGATGCGCCGCCCCCGCCACGGCGACTCCCTCAAAGTGGCCGTTGCCGCTCAAACGCCCCACCGGCCCATAACGCGTTCCGCGCGCCACACAGATCCGTCGCAGAAGCCACAACAACACACCATCCGAGAATATGGGTGCAGTGTGCACCCATCCGGTGTATGATGGCGACCATGTCCAAAGTTATCCAGATCCGAGACGTGCCCGACGACGTGCACGATGCCCTGGCCGACGCGGCCGAGGCTCAGGGCCTCTCCCTGACCCGATACATGCTGCGCGAACTCAAGCACCTGGCCAAGCGCGCGCAAACAGTCCACGACAACGCCGCCGTGATCCGCCAAACCCAGGCGAGCGTTCGAGGCCGCGTCGATCGCGACACCATCCTCGCCGCCTTGCACGAAGGACGCAACGATTGAAAGTCGTCGATGCCAGCGTGATTGTCGAACTCGTCGCGAACGATCTGGACCCCGACCGCCTCGGCGACGAGGAACTCGCGGTTCCTCATCTCATCGACAGCGAAGTGACCAACGTCCTTCGTCGCCTCGTCGCCCACAAGGTCCTGAGCGACAAACAAGGCACGACCGCGCTGGACGGCTTCACCCGCCTGGCCCTGACCCGCTTCCCGGCGGACTGGCTCCGACCAAGAATGTGGGCACTCCGGCACAATCTCAGCGCTTACGACGCCACATACGTCGCCCTGACCGAGATGATTGGCGCGACCGCGCTGCTGACGACCGACGCCCGCCTCGCCAACGCACCAGGCGTCAACTGCCGCATTGAACTGCTGTGACCATCGTGTCCAGCGTTGCCACATAAACCAGACTCGCATGCACCTATCACCACCACGATCGCGACTCCTCTTGCGTCGCCCCCGCTGGTGCGGATAAGAGTTCGGCTACGCCAGGCCCCGTGCGGCCGGCCCTCGACGAACCGGGGATCGAGATCTACTCCTACCACCGCGGCGAAGGCAACAGCTCGTTCACCCCTAACGGTGCCACAATTGTGCGATGGTCAACGATTACTCGCGGGCTGAGGTCGCTGCGTGAACCAGCGTGGTCTGACGCTGTGTGGCCTAGCGGCGGTGCTGTTCGGTTTGTCAACCCCGGCAGCGTCGCGGCTTGCTCGGGAGATGAACGCGTTCAGTCTTGCTGGGTTGCTGTACCTGGGCGCGGCGCTCGCCGTGTTGCCGTTCGCCAAGACCGTTCGACCAACGCGTCAGGCCGTCCGGCGCGCGGCTCCCCGATTAGCGGTCGCGGTGGTGGCGGGCGGCGCGATCGGCCCGGTCCTTCTGGCGGTTGGTTTGCGTCAAGCACCGGCGTCGACGGTATCGCTGCTGCTGAACCTTGAGTTGGTGTTCACGACGATCCTTGCTGTGGTTGTGTTTCATGAGCATCTCGGCCAACGCGTGATAGCCGGGGCGACACTCGTTGTCGTCGCCGGCGGGATCCTGGCCTGGTCGGGTGACACGGGCCTGCGTTGGGGAGCATTCATCGTCGCGGGGGCCTGCCTGTGTTGGGCGGTTGACAATGGTGTCACCGCGAAACTCGACGAACTTGCCCCGGTACACATCACGCTCGCCAAAGGGGCGGTGGCTGGCGGGGCGAATCTGCTCATCGGGCTACTCCTCGGACACGGCCCCTCGGGTTGGGCTGTCCCGGCTGCTCTGCTGGTCGGCGCAGTCGGCTATGGCGCGTCGATCACCATGTGGGTCGCCGGTGCCCGTGAACTCGGCGCAGCCCGAGGCCAATTGGTGTTCGCTACCGCGCCGTTCGTCGGAGCGGTCGCGTCGTGGCTGATTCTCGGCGACGCAGTGCATGGTCGCGAGGTGTTGTCGTTGGTGATCGCTGTGATCGGGGTCGGGTTCGTTCTACGCAGCGACCACGAGCACGATCACCAACACGCACCCGTGGAACATGAGCACGACCATGTTCATGCCGACGGCCATCACGACGATCACAACCACGAATCGGTCCTGGGACGACACGTTCACGCTCACCGCCACCCGGCAAAGGCGCACACCCACCCGCACCTACCAGATCTCCACCATCGCCACGACCATGCCTGAGCAGCGCGAGCGAGCCCCATCCCCTCGTCATGATGAGATTACCACCGACCTCTGGCGGTGGTATTGGGCAGAGTCATTGGTCCTGCCTACGGAAGGTATAGGTCTCTACTCTCCGGGGGTAATGGGGCCGAGAATGCGAGTGTGGCCGTTCGAAGGCTGCGGAGGGGTTCTCTTGTGACGACAGTCCAACTAGCTGTGACGGTCGTGGGTGGTCTCGTGATTGTGTTGCTGGCGCGGTTCTTCTTCCGTTCTCGGGAGGCGACCACGGCCGTTGAGCAGGCCGGTGTGCAGGAGGTCCGGGTGGTCGTGCGCGGCGGTTACATACCGTCGACAATTCAGGCTCGCAGCGGTCTGCCGTTGCGGATTCTGTTCGATCGCCAAGAAGACGGCGACTGTTCCTCTCATGTGGTGTTCGCCGATCTCGGGTTGAGTCGCTTCCTCGCGCCGTTCGCTAGTACG
>JANMCE010000167.1:0-8579 GCA_031360915.1 Actinomycetes bacterium
GCCCAAACCGCCAGACAACCCGCGTCAGTACGCTCGGGTCTACGCGCCGTTCCAGGATTGTTTCGCCAGCTACGCAGCGGGTACGCCTGACCCCGAGGCCCAACCCGGCGACCCGCCACCGGCCGGCTATCTCGTGGGTGCCAACCCGAAACTGAACCCGATTGCCACCGACCCGAACGACTTCACCGGACCCGCCGCAACGGTGCCGGGCTGGATGAGCACGTACTCCTGCAAGCGTGGGCTGCCTGCGCCACCCAAACCGAAGCCGAAGCCAACTACCACGGTTCCTGGCGAGACCACCGTTCCCGGTCAGACCACGGTGAAGGGAGCCCCGGCCCCGGTCCCGTTGTTGCCGGCTGCACCGACCACGGTGGCCAAGCCCGCGCCCGCCCCAGTGACCACCGCCAAGCCGTAAGCTAGGTGAAGTAGCCCTCTCGCTCTACGGATTGCGGAGCGAAGCGACAATGAGCGCTGATGGAGAACGGCGAAGCCGGGCTTCCGTAGGCTCGAAGAGCCGCCATTGCGTAGCAAACGGTAGCGACCAGCGAAGCAGAGACACGTCTTTCGTGCCAAGCTCATGGCCGTGACCGAACTCCAACAGCTGCTCGTTCTCCAGGATCTCGACACGCGTGCTGATCAGCTTCGCTATCGCACGTCGCACCTTCCTGAGCGAACGGCGCTGACGGCCACCGAGAACGCGCTGGCGGCTCTGGCGGCCGAACAGACACAGCAAGAGTCCGATCAGGTTGCACTTGAGGCCCAGCAGGCCGACCTCGAAACGTCCATAGAGACCATGCGCACCAAAGAAGCCACACTGGCCGCACAGCTGTCGAAGTCGATCGTGCCGAAAGAGGCCGAGACACTCCAAGCGGAGATCACGGGCCTGAAGCACCGTCGAGCGGCAGCCGAGGACGACGAACTGGCCATCATGGAGCGACTCGAACCAATCGAGGCGAAACTCGCACAGCTCATGGCCCAAAAGGCTCCGCTGGTCGTGCAGCAGGACGCCGAGACAACCGCACTCGCTAGTGCATCCGCGAACGTTGCCCAAGAGCTGGCCGGCGTGCTCACCGATCGAGCCGCGGCGGCAGCCGATCTTCCCGCCGCGTTGGTCACCCGTTACGAAAAGATGCGCGGCCATCTCGGCGGTGTGGCCGTCGCCCGGCTCGATCACGGCACCTGCCTCGGCTGCAACATGAAGCTGTCGAGCAAGGAAACCGAAGCGCTCAAAGCTGCTGCTCCTGACGAGTTGGTCGAGTGCGAACAGTGCGGCCGGTTGTTGGTGCGTTGAGTGCTGCTGTGGTTCGTGGGCGGCTCCGCCCTGATCGTATGGAACGTGTTTCGCGATCCGGCCATTGACTACCGAGTTCTCGCGGCGGGTTCCTTGCTGCCCGACGTGCTTGATGTCGCCACCGGCCATCGCGTGGCTCACTCGATAACGGTGTCCATCGCCGTGTTGGTCGTGCTGATGCTGGGCACCATCGGTCGCCGACCGCTACGCAAACGCCTGCTTATGTTACCCATCGGCATGCTGCTGCACCTGGCCCTCGACGGTGTATTCCAGTCGACCCGCACCTTCTGGTGGCCCATTGGCGGGCTTTCGCCCGTCACTGGTCATATCCCCAGCTTTGACCGGGGTGTGTTGCTCAACCTTGCCTTCGAGGTGGCGGGCGCGCTGATCCTTCGTTGGTTCTGGAAGCGCTTCCATCTTGGCGACACCGAACCTCGGGTTTCGTTTCTGGCCACCGGTCGTCTCCCGATCCCGTAAGGTCCACGGCAATGTTGATCTTGGCTCGCCACGGCCGCACCGCTGCCAATGCCCAAGGCCTCCTGCAGGGGCGTATGGACCTGCCGCTCGACGAGGTCGGGCAGGAACAGGCACGCAAGATCGCGGTGGCGTTGGCGTCGGTTGATGTCGTGATCTCCAGCCCATTACGGCGAGCGGTGGAAACAGCTGAAGCCGTTGGCAAGGAGATTGAGATCGATGACCGTTGGATCGAGATGGACTTCGGCAACCTCGACGGCCAACGTCGACAAGACATCGATCCCGCCATCTGGATTCGGTTGCAGCGCGACGTTCACTATCAGCCAGAGGGCGGCGAATCCCTCGCCAATATGATGCTGCGGGTGACGCCCGCGCTCGACGAACTGCTGGTCCGATCCGAGCACGAGACCATCGCCGTATTTAGCCATGTTATGCCGATCAAGGCTGCCTTCAGCCATGTGTTGCACATCGGGATGGAGACCGCGCCGCGCACCTATCTTGATCAGGCGTCACTCACCCGTATGACCATGACACCGGTGGGCGCGGTGCTGCACTCGTTCAACGAGACGGGCCACCTCCGGATTTCTTGAGTTCGGCCAGTACTTCCGCCCAGAGCTCGGTGTCTGTGGATTTCGGAAGGTCGACCATCACGCGGTTGGCGATGTCTCCGTAACGAAGTTTCAATTGCTTGGCGAGGTCGGCCGGTTCGGCCACGATGGCGAAGGCATCCAGCATGTCGTCGGTGATGAGATCGCCCATCTCGACCCACCTACCCTGCTTGGAAAGCGCATTCAGCGCTCCGTGCACGTCGCCCCAACCGTGCATGTCGAGCACCGGCTTGTACGCGGGTGTCGAACCGTAGAACGCAATGCGTTTCTTGGTGGCTGCCTTCACATTCGCCTTCTCGGCTGCGTTGGCACCGGTAACGATGAACGCCGGATACGAGAAGTCGAACCCGTCCATCGTCTTGCCCGCCTTGGTCCGTCCTCGTTGCAATGCCGGAAGCGTGACTTCGCGCATGTAGCGCTCGGTGGTAAAGCCATGCGAGATGAACCCGTCACACACTTCACCTGCGGTCTCTGTCATCAGCTCGCCGACGCCGGCGAGATAGACAGCGGGAGAGCCGTACGGGTTCGGCTCGGGGCTGAACATCGGCGTCATCAAGGTGTGCTTGTAGAACTCCCCGCGAAACTCGAGTTTGGAGCCGCTATTCCAACAGTCCCAGATCGCCCGCATGGCCAGAATGAACTCTCGCATGCGCGGTGCCGGATGGGACCAGGGCATGGAGAACCGCTTCTCGATGTGCGGCTTGATCTGGCTCCCGAGCCCAAGAATGTGCCGGCCGTTTGACGCAAGGTGGAGATCGTTGGCGGTAACCGCGAGCGTCATCGGACTGCGGGAAAACGCGACGGCGATGCTGGTCCCGAGCTTTATCCGCTCGGTCGCGCTAGCCGCAAGCAGGAGCGGGAAGAACGGGTCATGATTGGTCTCAGCCGCCCACACCGCGTCGTAACCAGCAGCCTCTGAAGCGGACGCACTCGCCGCGGCCCTGGACAAATCCGTGGTTACCTCGGTATCAACACGCATGCCTGCACCGTATCGCCCACTACGATCGACGCCGATGACTTCAGGGGAAATCATGACTACTGCCACACCCGGCTTCGCGGCGGCTGCGCCGCGGCTTGGTGGGCTCGACGGGCTTCGGGCCTTCGCTGCGATTGCCGTGGTCATCCATCACGTCGCTTTTGATTCGGGAGCAACTTTCCGACAACCCTTCACCCAACTTCTGGCCCGGGCCGACGTCGGCGTATCGATCTTCTTTGTACTGTCGGGCTTTCTTCTCTACCGGCCATTCATAGCCCGACTGCTCGACGGTCGTTCGGCGCCGAGTACCAAAGAGTTCTGGTTGAAGCGGTTCTTCCGGCTCTACCCGGCCTACTGGGCAGCGATGGCGTTCATGCTGATTGTGGGTGGTATTCGGGTGCGCGGGCCCATCGGTCTGATGCTGTCGGTCACGCTCACCCACGGCTACCACCCGCGGAGGGCCATCGCCGGCATCACCCAGTCGTGGACTCTGGTCACGGAGATTGCATTCTACGTGATGCTGCCGTTCTTTCACCGTCTGACCGAATGGTTCGGCCGGAAACGGACAGTGAATCAACGGGCGATCGTGTCTGTCATCGGCCTGGTTGGGCTTTACCTGATGAGCGTCACGTTTCGTATCTGGATTGCCGTGACGCAGCCGGTTTTCGGGGAAGTCAGCACCATCTGGTTCATCTCTCGGGCCGACGTGTTCGCTCTCGGTATGGTGCTGGCCGTCGGGTACGCATGGGCGTCCCACAATGCCATCGTGGCAGCAGCGATAGCGTCCGTGAGCCGAAGAGTTGTGCTTTGGTACGGCGGTGCTGCGTTTCTGTTCTGGTTCATGGCAACCCAACTCGGCCTGGCCATTGGATGGCAGAAGGAGACGGCGTTGCGGGGTGGCCTCGGTCAGTTCGCCTACGGAATCATCGCCTTTGCCGTAGTGCTTCCAATGGCTTGGGGAGGCGGCGTGCCCTCGCTGATCGGACGCGCCCTCGACAGCCGAGTCATGACCTACCTCGGCACTGTGTCCTATGGCATTTATCTCTGGCATCAATGGTTTCTCGAGCGGACCATGGCCGTGTTCAAATGGAAGACCTTCAGCGGTCACTTCTGGATGTTGCTGGTGCTGGTGATGGTCTGCTCGACAACCGTCGCGGAGGTGAGCCACCGCTTCATCGAAGCCCCGCTGATGCGCCTCGTTCCCCGCCTGCTCGATCGATCAAGGACCGCAGCGGCTGTAAAGGTACCCGCCTCCGTATGAGCGAAACGAAGCTAGGCCGCTCGGCGGCGATACCCGTTGTGCTCGGCCTGGCGCTTCGTGTCACGTACCTCGTACGGGTCCGTCGCAAGGTGGAGCTCATCGGTGATCCGTACTTCTACTATCACCAGGCAAAGGCACTGGTGCGGGGTCAGGGCTTCATCCACCCGTTTACCCTCCTCACCGAGCATCGGGTCGAGCAGGCCGCCGATCACCCGCCGCTGTATCCGTTGCTGCTCGCATTCTTTGACAAGGTTGGCATCACGTCGGTCACGCAACAGATGTTCATGAACTGCCTGATCGGTACCGCATCGGTCGTGCTGGTCATGGTGCTGGCTCGTCGCTTCAGCGGGCCTCGAACGGCGCTGGTCGCCGGGTTCTTCGTGGCCGTGAATCCGAACACATTCCGCTACGACGGAACCCTGTGGTCGGAGACCCTCGCCATTGCCCTGATGCTCGTGTCGATCCTGGCGTTGCATCACCTCCTTACGGGACCAAGCCGGAAGTGGGCCGCGACGACCGGACTCTGCTTTGGCCTCGCCACCCTCACCCGAGCCGAGTACGTCATTGCTCTTCCGCTGATTGCCGCGTTCCTCTTGTGGACAGGCCGTCTAACCCTTCGCCGTTCCTTCGCAATGGCTGCCATCTTTTCGATTGCCGCCACGGCCGTGATGTCACCGTGGCTCATCTACAACGCCACGCGCTTCGAGCATCCCGTCGGTCTCACCGTTGGCTTCCAGTATCTCCTGCCACTCACCAACTGCGATTCGACTTACTACGGCACCACCATCGGATACTGGGATGTGGCGTGCCTCCAGCCGGCCTATCAACGCACTCACGTTCTCGGGCGGGATGAATCGGTCCTGGCCAGTGAAGCCGCTAAGGACGGCCTGCAGTATCTCGGTACCCACAAGCGCCGGGCCTTGGTGATGCCATTCCTTCGGGTGGGTCGTCTCGTCAGCCTTTACCAACCGATCCAACAGGCCAAACTTGACATTTTCATTGAAGGGGTCGAGCGCCCAATCGCCTTTGCGGGCCTCGCTGCGTGGTATGTGCTCGTGCTGTTTGGCGCCATCGGTGTCGGGTCGTTGCGGCGAAAGCGCAACGAGATTTTCGCCCTGACGTTGCCTGCACTTGTCGTCATCACCGCATCGGCTGTCACGTACGGGACGACCCGCTTTCGCGCTGGCTTCGAGCCGTTCGTATGCATCCTGGCCGCTATCGGTCTACAACATCTGGTTCACACTTACCGCCGGGTGATGGCTGCACCCCCGAGCCTGCTCCGTCCGCACACAACGGAACTTCGGGCCCTAACTGGTTAAATGGCAGCGTCGCTCGACCCAGGGTCTCCGGCGACCGTGCGACATCCTCACCCGCCGACCATTGTTTTGGAGTTTCCATGGCAACAACCGCCATTTCGGTGCAGACGCGCCCAACGCCCGATCATGAACGGCGAACGGCTTGGCGAGATGATGGACGTGTCAGTGCTCACCCACGTATCGAGCGTCGTGGGGTTTGCAGCCGGTCCACTGGCAACCCTCGTCACCAGCTTCGACGTGGGCCGCCACCGACCACCGCAACATCGAGATTCCCGATCCGAACTTCTTTGGAGGTGCCGTTCGCATCAAGCGCATCGGGGAGAAAGAGTGGACCGAGCTTGATCCACTCACACCGAACATCCCCCAGCAGCGCGGCATGGGCTTGGCCGACATGATGTGGGCACAACGCACCGGTCGGCCGCATCGGGCGTCGGCCAAGCTCGCACTTCACGTTCTGGATGTCATGAACAGCGCGCTCGCCTCGGCGGACAGCGGCCAGAAGGCGACCTTGAGCACCACGTGTGAACGGGCTGAACCGATGCACTTCGACCTGCCGGACAACACCTTCGACGATTGACCAACGACGCGAAACCGCTGGTCAGGAAGTATAGGCCGGAAGGCTTACCGCGTAGGGCGCTTGCCCTGGTGCAGAGAGTGCCGGAGTTAGCGCGAAAGCGTTACGTAGTAATCGGCGGCAGGCGTTGACACTCTGTGAAAAGGTGCCTTACCTTCCGACCCAGAGCGACTTCACTCACCCCTCGCTCACCATCAGGGAAAGAGAGAATCATGAGGAAACTCCCTCTCCTCGTTGCGACAGCGTCGTTGCTTGTTGCGTCGATGAGTACAACTGCAGCCGCGTCCCCATCCGCGCCGGACGACTCCAAGAACCCACCCGCCAGCATCACATGGGGCGCTTGTAAGAGCGAACGGCTTACCAAGGCCGGAGCCGTGTGCGGCATGTTGTCGGTGCCACTTGACTACGAACACCACCACAACCGGGAACGCATTGAGATCGCCGTCTCGATGATCAAACACTCGGTGCCCGAATATCAGTACCAGGGCATCATGCTGGTCAACCCAGGCGGCCCCGGCGGTTCGGGTCTCGGGCTCTCGCGACTCGGCCAGTTCGTCCCGAACAACGTCGGCGCTGCCTACGACTGGATCGGCTTTGACCCGCGCGGCGTCGGTTCGAGCAAGCCCGCGTTGGTCTGCAACCCCGACATCACCAAGGGACCGCGACCTGACTTCATGCCGTCGACGCCGGAGGTGGAGCAGGAACTTTTGGCCCGGGCCGAAAAATACGCCGACGATTGCGCCAAGAACGCCGGTCCGCTCCTCGATCATCTCAAGACCATCGACAACGCCCGCGACATGGATCAGATCCGTCGTGCCCTCGGAAAGAGGCAGATCAACTTCTACGGCTTCTCGTACGGCACCTATCTCGGTCAGGTCTACGCTTCGGTTTTCCCGAAGCGGGTCCGCCGCATGGTGCTCGACAGCAACGTTGATGCCCGCACCATTTGGTACACCTCGAACCTCGAACAGAACGTGGCGTTCGAAGGCGTGTTCAAGGAATACTACAAGTGGATCGCCAGCTACGACGATGTCTACAAGCTTGGAAAGACCGCCGATGAGGTCGAGAAGTTGTTCTACGCCACCCAGGACAAGCTCCGCGCCAAGCCGGCCGGCGGTGTCGTCGGACCTGACGAGTGGACCGACGTCGTCACGAGTGCCGGCTACAACCAAGGTGCCTGGCCCGGTATTGCCGCACTTGTCTCGCAGTGGGTCACCACGCAGGATCCGACGAACCTCGTGGCCGCCTATATCGATGCCAGCTCACCCGACAGCGACAACGGATACGCGATGTACCTGGCGACGATCTGTTCCGAAGGCGAGTGGCCGAGCGATTGGGACACGTGGCGTCACGACAACATCATCTCGGCCAAGGTTGCGCCGTTCCTGACGTGGAACAACGCCTGGTTCAACGCACCCTGTCGCACCTGGCACGCCGAAACCGCCGAGCCGGTAGAGATCGACGGCACCCGTGTCGCCCCGATCCTGTTGATCGGCGAAACCCTTGACGGCGCCACGCCGTTCGAGGGCAGCCTTGAGGCACGCCGTCAGTTCCCCAAGGCCAGCTTGGTCTCATCCATTGGTGGCACTACCCACGCCAACTCGCTGAACGGCTACGCCTGCGTTGACGACGTTGTGGCCGAGTACCTGGCCACCGGCAAGTTGCCGGCCCGCCAAGGCGCCGACGAAGCCGACAAGGCCTGTGACGCCCCGCCGCTGCCCGTCCCGGACCCGCCCGCTGCCGCACCTGCACCCGCTGACCCGGCTCCGGTGCCTCCGGCACCAGCTGACCCGGCCTTGACCCGCCAGCAAGCCTTGGCTCGCACCTAGCCTCACCCAACCCACGACTTGCGGCAGTTACTGCTCGCTGAGAGCAGCAACTGCCGCAAGTTCCGCGTGTGGATGGTGAGTGGTTCTGTAAGCGGGGTTCTGTCCGCCACCGAAGCGGCGGGGTGACCATCCATCTCAGCGGTCTACCCGAGGGGTGCCCGAAGGCGAACGGAGCCGTTCACGTCCCTCTGCTTGACCTTGCTCCACGTGGGGGTTGCCGAGCCATGCGAGTCGCCCCGCATGCTGGTGC
>JANMCE010000178.1:0-4171 GCA_031360915.1 Actinomycetes bacterium
CCGCCGGCATGGGCAATGACGAGTGTCCGCTTGCTGGCGAAGCGACTTGGCGGGCAGGGCGCGGTCAACTTGGGAGAAGTACTACACGCCGGGAGCGCGAAGATGCAGGCAATACCAACCAGACGCCGATATCGATGCACAACAGAACTGTGCCACACGGCGAACGAACAGAGGGCGCAGGACTGAGTATTCCTGTCAGTCGCTGACGATGGCACGCCATGCAAGGACGGCCGCCAACATTTCGTCGGGGGACGCGAAGCCGATGGGCATCACCTTCAGATGGGTCGCGCCACTGGCCGCAAATGCGTGAGCTGTTGCGAGCCATTGCTCACTACTCTCACCCGGCTTGATCCTGGCGACCCCCTCGACGCCGAGCGCGTCGGGGTCCCGCCCGGCCTCACGGGCGTAGCCGCGCAGGCGGCTCACGACGGCGGTCATGTCGTCACCGGGCTGCATTTGGCACATCCAACCATCGGCCGTGCGACCGACCCGTCTGATGACTTTCTCCACCACCTTGCCCACGAAGGAACCCATCCAGATCGGTATCGGTCGTTGCACGGGCATGGGGTTGAGACCCATGCGATCGAGGTGATGCCAGCGACCGTCGAAGGTGACCAACTCTTCGGTCCACAACCGACGCAACACGTCGACCTGTTCTTCCATCCGCTCGCCGCGCTCCGCGAACTCGACATTGAGTGCCTCGTACTCCATCCAGTTCCGGCCGGTGCCAATACCCAAGCGAAGCCGCCCGCCGCTGAGCAGATCGAGTTCAGCCGCCTGCTTGGCAACAAGCGCGGTTTGTCGCTGAGGCAGGATGAGAATGGAGGTGGCCAGTTCGATGTGGCGGGTCACTCCGGCGATAAAGCCGAACAGTACGAACGGCTCGTGGTACGGCTTGTCGTAGGTATGTACGACCTCACCCCGGAGACGATCGGGATGCCCGCCAATGACATGTTCGGGTGCGGTGAGAAAGTCGAGTCCGGCTTCGTCGAGGGCGGTGACGTAGTTGCGGATGACGCCAGGATCGTTGCCGATCTCGGCGTGGCTGAACATCGTTCCGTACTTCATGGCATCACATGTCGATGGCGTTGCGGGTGGTTTCGGCCAGCTCGCCGAACTCTGCCAGTTCGGCTTCCGACAGTGTCGCGAATGCCGGGATCAACATGCGGGATGTGAGCGCCTCGGCCGCCATGCGAGCGGCTCGCATGGCGTCGGATGTCTCGGGGAACGGTCCCGCCCACTTCAGATGTTCGGCCCAACCGGGGCCGTGCCGGGGCGCTGGTGCCGGGGACGCAAGCACTGCTTCAAGCGGCGTGATGCCGCTGGCGAATACCGCTGCGATGTGGGCACCGCCACGGAGCTCACGCAGCACGTGCATGGTGAGCGCGGTACGAGCACCCACCTCGGTCGGCTGTGGCATAGCCCGCCAGCCGGCGAATACCGGACCGAGCGCGCCGTCGGCAGCGTTGATGATGCGGCGCCCGAGTTCGTCCATGCGAGCCATGCGGGCCGGATCGAACGCGGCCAGGGTTTCCGAACCCCATGCCGCGCAGAGCTGAGCGTACTCGTGGGCAACGAGGAGCGGCGTTACGCCAACCGGAAGTGATTCCCACGCGGCTCGTACTCCGGCGCGACCCAGGAAGCCAAGGCCAGCGGCCGCAACGTCGGCATCTCCGTCGCCGAGCACCCCGGCCCGACCGACGATCCAAACGTCGTTGCCGTTGCGGAGGCCGAGACGTTGCGCCAACTGTTCGGTTTCGTCACCCGTCATCCATCCCCGCACAAACTGCTGGATCGGCTTGAGCACTCGCTGAACAGTGGCAAGTACAACCTCTTCGGTGGCGGGCACGTCAGTCCTTGGCCACAGCGAGAGTTACTTCCCCGAGCGTGTCGAAGATGGCCGTCAGCGTGTCACCCGATCCGAACGGAATGGCCTTGAGGAATGATCCCGACAAGATCGTCTGCCCCGGCTCGACACCTACACCGAACTGGGCCAGTTTGTTGATCAGCCAGGCGACCGAGCTGATCGGATTGCCCATGACAGCGGCACCAACGCCGCTTTGCTCCTGCGATCCGTTGACGAGGAGCACCGCGCCGATGCGACGAACATCGACCTGATGCAGCTTTCGCGGATTTCCACCAAGAACCACGAAGCCGCACGATGCGGCGTCGGCAATGGTGTCGATGAGCGGGCCGGGGCCGCCGCGCTTTTGACGGCTGTCGACAATCTCGAGGCACGGCAAAATGTAGTCGGTGGCGCTAATGACATCGGCCGCGTTCACACCGGGGCCCTTCAATGGGTGCTTCATGACAAACGCAATCTCAACTTCGACCAGCGGGTTGTTCATCTCCGACCGTTGCACTGTTGCACCTTCGTAGCGGAAATAGTCATCGGTAAGCGTGCCGTAGTCGGGCTCTTCAGCCAGGGTGATGGCCTGCATGGCTTTGGAGGTGAGACCAATCTTGTGGCCCTTGATGACCCGGCCGGACTTCACCTTGAGATCAACGACACCGCGTGCAATGGCGTAGGCGTCTTCCACATCGGCATTCGGATGTTTGGTGGACACCGAGTCGATCTGACCCCCTGCCAAATGGGCGTCGAACAGCGCCTTGGATGCCTTCTTGTGCTGAGCGGCAGTGAGCTTCATAGTTGGACCCCTCCGGTTAGAAACGAATGACGGTGCGGGCACCGTCGGCCCGGGCCATGGCGGCAAAGCCGTCGTTGACCTCATCAAGTGTCAGGACGCTTGACACCATCGACTCTACGTCAAGTTGGCGGGCGGTCAGCATGCCGATGTAGCGGGGAATGTCGATGAGGGGCTGGGTAGAGCCCATGAAGACGCCGACCATCGACTTACCGCGGCGAAACGCCGTGGTCGGCAACGTGACCGTGCCCATATCGGGGAAGATTCCAAGCAGATACGCGGTGTGACCAGGCGCCGCCATATCGAGCGCTTGCTGCACCGTATCTTCGCGACCGACCACTTCGAACGCGTGGTGCACGCCGGCACCCACCAGTTCGCGCAGGGCGAGAACAGCATCACCGGCACTGGCGTCGATCGTGTCCGTTGCGCCCAGCCGGCGAGCGAGGCCGAACTTGTCTGGGTTGCGATCGACGGCGATCACGCGACCGGCGCCAGCGATGCGTGCGCCCTGAATGACGTTGAGCCCAACGCCCCCGCACCCAATCACCGCAACCGTTTCACCGCGTTGCACGTTCGCGACATTCAGCACCGACCCGAGGCCGGTCACCACGGCACATCCGAACAGGGGAGCGAGAGTGAAATCGAGATCCTTAGGCACGACCACAACCGCTCGTTCATCCAGCAGGATGCGTTCGGCCAGCCCGCCGATGTTCGACATGACGCCGATCGGCTTGCCTTTCATCGTCAAGCGTGGCGGCTCTCCCGCGGACCGCTTTGTTGCCGCCGGTTGGGTGCACTGCGTCGGCACACCGGCCTGACATGCTGGGCATTCCCGGCACCCCATCACCAGACAGGTGACCACGTGGTCGCCCACGCTGACCGACGTCACATTCGGCCCGACCGCCAGCACCACGCCGGCTGCTTCGTGGCCCGGAATCATTGGCCGGGGGCGGTCCAGTGTGCCGTCCATAACGTGATAATCGCTATGACACAGACCGACTGCGTGGGTTTGCACCAGGATCTCGCGGCCACGCGGATCATCGTGCTCGACATCGACAATTTCCAGCTGGTCTGTCCCGTCGAACAACACTGCAGCGCGCATGGTGGGACACTAATCGTCTTGCGTCGTTCAGGTTTTTGTGGCCCGGGCTGGTCGGGCGGCGGGCAGGCTGATCTGCCCGGCTCGCAACGCTAGGGTCAACCGTTCCGCCGCCTGCATGAGCAGCTTGGCGTGATGAGCTTCGTGGATGCCAATCACGCGCAAGGTAGGACCTGCCATGGAAATAGCCGCAATGACTGGGCCGCCCGGTTCCGAGCGCACCGGCACGCCGATGGACGACAATCCCATTTCGCCTTCATCAACGCTGACGGCGTAGCCACGCCCCCGGACCTTCTCCAACTCCTCCAGAAACAGACGCGGCACCACGATGGTGTGCCCGGTGAACGGTTTCAATCCGGCCTTGATACGAGCAGCGGCAACGGCAGGGAGAAACGCCGCCAGCGCCTTGCCCGCACTTGATCGATGA
>JANMCE010000188.1:0-1501 GCA_031360915.1 Actinomycetes bacterium
GCAGGCCCGCTACGATGACGGCCGTGAGTACGGATGCTGACATTGAACGGACGCGGTTGTTGGACGCTATTGAGGGTGACCTTGCGGGCGTGAGCACGGCGATGGAGCGCCTCGATGGTGGCACCTACTTCACCTGTGTCACCTGCCAGAACCCGTTGGCCGATGAGGCGTTGGCACAGAACCCCACGTTGAGCCTTTGCCCCAGCTGCCAGAACGCGTAACCCGCACGCTGCGGCTCGGCCGCCTCGGCGCGCGGCAGACCACGTCGTATGCGCTTCACCGAGCGAGGCGGGCGACGACCCGCGCCAAAGATCGCGAAGCGCTCGACGCGCAGTTCGCCATTCGTTCCACCGAGGACGTGGTGAAAGCGCTCGGCCAGATGAAGGGCGTGATGATGAAGGCCGGGCAGATGATGAGCTGGGTGGCTGAGGGTCTGCCGCCCGAAGCCGCAGCCGCTCTCGCCAGCCTGCAAGCCGACGGGCCGCCGATGGCACCTTCGCTTGCGGCCAAGGTGATCACCCACGAGCTGGGCAAGCCGCCCGAGAAGATCTTCCGCACCTGGAACCCCGAGCCGATAGCGGCAGCCAGCATCGGTCAGGTGCACCAGGCCACGCTGAAAGACGGTCGCAAGGTTGCGGTGAAGGTGCAATACCC
Organism: Actinomycetes bacterium; assembly: GCA_031360915.1. Taxonomy (GTDB): domain Bacteria; phylum Actinomycetota; class Acidimicrobiia; order Acidimicrobiales; family Ilumatobacteraceae; genus JANMCE01. Next base: position 655 of record JANMCE010000188.1, read on the forward strand.
GGGCATTGCCGACGCGATGACCGCCGACCTCGGTAATGCCGAAGTGCTGTACCGGCTGTTCGGCGCGTTCGCTCTCAAGGGCTTCGACGCGAAAGGTGTTGTCGACGAGTTACGAGAACGCGTGGCCGACGAACTCGACTACACGATCGAGGCCAAGAATCAGACCGCGTTCGTTGAGCGCTACCGAGGCCATCCGTTCATACGCATTCCCGCAATCGTTCCCGAGTTTTCGACCGGCAAAGTTCTGGTATCGGAATGGGTCGACGGCATGTCGTTCGACACCTTTCTCGCCACCGCCGATGAGCCGACGAAGCAGAAGGCGGCCGAGGTGGTGTTCCGTTTCGCGCAACAGTCGGTGCACCGCTACCTGCTCGCCAATGGAGACCCGCACGCTGGCAACTACCGCTTCCACCAGGACGGCACCGTCACGTTTCTCGACTTCGGCATGGTGAAACGGTTTGACCCCGACGAATGGGCGCGCCTCGCGCCATCGCTCGACGCGATGGTCTTCGCCCAAGACCCCGAACTGACCGTGAAGGTCATGGAGGACACCGGCTTCCTCAACCCGGGGCACGGCCTCGACCCCAAAGACGTGTGGGCCTACGTCAGCCAACCTTATGTGCCGTTCCTGCTCGACTCGTTCACCTACGAGCCTGGTTGGGTTGGTGAAACATTGCGGGCGTTACTCGATCGCAACGGGCCCTACGCCGACGTGATGAAAACGGTCAACATGCCGCCGAGCTTTGTGGTTCTCGACCGCGTGGTGTGGGGCGTCAGTTCGCTCATGGGCCGCCTTCACGCCACCGCTCCCTGGCGAAGCATCCTGTCCGAGTATCGCCACAACACC
>JANMCE010000282.1:0-10627 GCA_031360915.1 Actinomycetes bacterium
CGTGTGATCGGAACAGACTTGGCAGTCGTTCACGATCACCGCCCGAGACGGCCAAAACTGGGATACCTAACTCACTACCGCGAGGACTTTTCCTGGCCACCACCGAGGACTATGACATGGCCGTTGACATCGGCGACGTCCCCACGGATGCAGTGTCCAGCCTCGCTTCGCTCGAGTCGAGCGTTCCTGCTTCGGGGCCGGGCGACCGTTCGACCGAAAGTCGATGCTGTTCAAGCGGATCGTCACGTGAACGGCGTGACTGGCGTTTGTCTGCGCTGCGGTCTCGTCGCGCCCGGTCCAGCGGGCGACGAATATGTTCCGGCGATGCTCGCGACGATGATTCTAGGTAGCCCCGTTGACTCTCGACTTTTCCGGTCCCTGCGGCTTCCCGGCTTTACCTACGTCGCGGAGGCTGCGATGGAGGTCGATCCAGGGGGTGGTGTAGTCATCGTCGCGGCGGAGCCGAATGGACGAACACTCCGCCAGGTCCGTGCCATCTTGAGGGAGGAGCTCTCGGCGATGTCAGAGATAGCCGGTTGCGAGCTGTTCCGCGCCGGTCGCGCCGCTGCGGGCGCTCTGAGCCGCTCATTTACTTCTGCGGGAGGCCTCGCCGCACGATTGCTCACGGTTCCGTCGGCCGAGGCTAGCGCGGCCTACTACATCGACTTCTTGCAGAGGCTCCGAGGCTGCGGTATCTACGACGTAGAACGCGTGGCATCGGCCTGGTTCACTCCCGAGAACCTCGTATCCGTTGCAGTTGGGGCGACCGACGAGCCGCCCATGTCATCGGCGGGTCGCCTTTGACCGGGGACCGCAGAGAGGCATTCCCGAGGAATATGAGGTTGCTCCTGGTAGGCGACGGAATCAGCTCGTTCGGGACGGCGATCAGCTTTGTGGCGATACCATTGATTGCCACCGTCACTCTCAAGGTCAGCGTGTTCGGTGTTGCTGCCTTGACCGTGATCTCGAACATCGCCTGGCTCATCGTTGCGGTCCCGGCCGGATTGCTTCTCGATCGGTTTCGGCGTCGCCCGATCTTGATCGCATGCGATCTGTTGCGCTGCGGGGGCATGCTCGTCATTCCGCTCGAAGCAGCTTTCGGAGGGTTGCAGATCTGGCATCTGTACGTCGTCACGTTGCTGGTGGGCTTGTTCAGCGTTGTCGCCACCGTGGGAGCCCAAGCGTTCATACCGCAGGTGGCTGAACCTGACGACTTGATCAGAGCCAACTCCATTCTCCAGGGAACTCAGGCAACGGCGCAGGTAGCGGGACCAGGCATCGGTGGACTCGTCGTCCAGGCCGTCGGCGGCCCGTGGGCAGCGTTTCTCGATGCAGTCAGCTACGGCGTCTCAGCGCTGTGCATCGGGTCGATGTCTGACCGGCCCGAGGCGGCTCATGCGCCCGAGCACCGCGACCGGCACGACGAAAAGGACGACGTCTGGACCGGGTTCCGGTACCTTCGACGGCGCCCGGACCTTATGTTGATAACGCTAGGCGGGGCGACGGCGAATGTGGCGCTTACCCTCATTGAGGCGCTGTCCATCGTGTTTCTCGTTCGCGACGTCAAAGTCTCGGACTCGGCCGTTGGAATTCTGCTCGGTGTCGGCTCGCTCGGGAGCGTGCTGGGTGCAGCCGCAGCGGCACGCATCACACGCCGCTACGGCGTTCGCCGAACATTGCAGCTTGCGTTGTTCGTGACTTCGCCTTTCTCGATCGGGTTGGCGCTGACGTTCGGTTACGCAAGCTTGCCGCTGTTCGTCCTGGGCTCTGCCCTCCCGATGATCGGGGTGGTGTTGTTCAGCGTCAACATCGCGACCCTCGTTCAACAATCGACTCCAGATCGGATCCTTGCCCGAGTGAGCGCAGCCATCCGCACGTTCACGCGAGGATCCCTTCCTTTTGGCGGGGTTCTTGGCGCTATAATCGGAACTGTTTGGTCGCCGCGTATCGGTCTCGTCGTGGGTGCTGTCCTGTTGTCGAGTGCCGGGCTCGCAATGCTCCTCCTTGGGCGAGCGAACGAGGAGGAGACTTGCTGAAGACAAGAGTTCGGGACTGGATCCCGGGATGGGCATTGGACCGCCTCGAGGAGCCCGTCTATCCATACCACGATTGGTTGGAGGAAGAAGAAGTGTGTCTGACCGCAGACGTGGTGATTAGGAGAGAAGATGGCAGCGTGACCTTCAGCCGAGTTGAGAGCGGTCCGACATCCATCGCTCGAGGCCAGGTCGGGCTCGTGTTGGACGTGTTGGATGCGGCGGGGCCTCTGCCGATCTCAGACCTCGCCCGTCAAGTTGAGACCGTTCCGATGCACGCGCTGCTGCAGATGTTGCAGCTGCTTGAGAAGAGCAATGTCATCGAAAGCCGTCTTACGTGGTCCTGCCGGCAGCAATCGGTTCACGGCGAGGAGTCGCCGTGATTCCTGTGGTCCTCGACGACGCTCTGCCGCCTGCCGCGTTGACCACGATCACGTCGGTGTCGATGGAGCTGCCGAACCGTTCGCGGTCCGCGTGGCTCGATGCCAGCATCGGGGACAGCCCGCTTCTCGCCATCTTCGCGCTCCTACAGGCGATGGTCGAAAAGTACGCTGGCGCAACCGATTTGTGCGGTGCGGAATGGTGGGCTCGACGAAGTCCCGGATACCACTTCCAGGGTTGGCATGTTGACAAGGATGAAGTCCTGTTCCGCCGGTCCGGCCGTGTGAAGTGCCCTTCGATCGCCTCGGTACTGTACCTCGGCAATCCCGGAGGGCCAACACTGATCTCGTCTCAAGTGAGCACAGCAGACGGGTCGGCCTTGATCCCCGCTGAGCTCGAACGCGCTTGGTTGGTTCCGCCGAAATTGAACAGGTTGGTGATGTTCAGCGGAGACGCAGCGCATGCGGTCCTGCCAGATGCCGGCTGCGTGGATGTCCGCTCCACAGTGCCGATCAATTGGTGGTCTACGCCGATTGAGATTGACGATGTCTTGTCGTACCGTTGGTCCGGATCCGGTCTCGGCAATCCAATTGGCGGTCAGCCGGAGCCGATGATTTCTTCAGCGGTGCCGGTCTCGGCAATCCAATTGGCGGCCGGCGACTTTCCGAGAACCATCCGGCAGAGTTGGCCTCCTCGGCGGGATTAGCTTTCGGGGGAGGTCATGCCGCGAGGGGGCATGTCCGATGTGGCCGTCGAGGTTTCGGGTACGGACGTGGATGTTCCGGTGGGCACCGCTGAGTGTCCAGCGCATCCGTTGCTTCTTGACCCTCCGTCTCGCAATCACCTAGTTCTGCCGACAGGTTCACGTTCGCCTCCGCAGTCGCTGATCAGATTGCGCCGGCGAGGCGGCGTTCGTTGTAGTCCGGGATTAGGTGACGGTTGCGGCGTAGGTAGACGGGGTCAGGGGGGATCGGAACAAAATGCACGTTAAACACCGGGGCACGACATTGGCTGGTCAGACTGGTTGCGACGTTCGTGCCTTTGAGGTGCCCGGCCGTTGTTTGCCCACTCTTGGGCGACGCGAATTCCTAGCTCAGACGGGTCCGAGCGATCGCTTTAGCATTCATTCTTGTTCCGGTCCTCCCCCGACCCATGCAGTGGTCTGGGGCGCGATGATTGCGTCTGGTCAGACGTTTCGGGAGCGAATCGCTGCGTAGGAGGTCCAGTCTCCGGCGGAGTGGTGGATCCATTTGATGGCGGTGCTGTAGCTCATGCCGAGGAGGGGTTCCAGTGTCTTTCGCCGAAAAAACAACGGTAAGGGTTTATCGGCGGGCGGTTTGGGCGGCTCGTAGGGGCCGGTAGCCGGTGGTGTCGAGTTCGGCTCGTTCTTGCTGGATGTCTATTGCGTAGCTGCCGTGGAAGCGGATGTGGTCGTGGCTGGCTGGTGAGATGTGGCGCAGGAGCTCGTCGTCGATCACGAGACCGTCGGCGCGTCGTTGTTCGACGGCTCGTTCGAGGTATTCGGTGTTCCACGCCACGATCAGATTGGTGAGCAGCGTGAGGCAGAGCGCTTGCTCGGTCTGGTCGGCGACGTGATGGTGGCGGACGTGGCCTTCGCGGGCAAAGAACAGTGATCGGCGTAGCGCGTGGGTGCTTTCGCCTTTGTTGAGTTGGCGTCCGACGCGGCGACGCCGGTTTTCGTCGGAGAGGTATAACGCGGATTGGATCGTGCGTCTGATCGCACCGTATTCCTTGATGGCACTTCCGAAGGCGTTCTGGCGACTTGATGCGCTCAACTTGCCGACGAGTGACGCTGTGGCCCTCCCATATTTGAGCGACGCTGCCAGCCGCAGGAGGTCGTCCCAGTGATCCTCGATCACGGCGGTGTTGACCTTGTTCGTCAGGAGCGGTCCGGCGTGGGGCCACCACTGCAAAATGTCTTTCTTGCGGTCGAATCGGTAGAGGCTGATTTTGCCGATGTCTTTGATCCGTGGGGAGAATTGCAACCCGACCAGATCAAACAACGCGAAGTTCACGAGGGTCACTCCGCCGGTGTCGGTGGTGTGTTCCTTGATGGGTAGATCGGTGAGGTTCCCCAGGATTTCGTCGAGGACATAGGTTGCTTCGGATTGGGTCGCGACGATGACCTGGGTGCCATAGGTCGAGTGGGTGTTCGACACGTGGGTGTAGGTCGAGATGCCCTCGTCAACGAAGTAGCGAGACAACGCTCTTGCCGAGATCGAGTGGCCTTTGGTTGGGAAGCGTTGCCCGTCACTCGACGACATCGTTCCGTCGCCCCATAGCGACGCGAACCGCAACTGGTATTGGTAGTTGACCACCGCAGTGTTCGCGGCTCGCAGTGTGTCTTCGCGTAGATACCACTCGGTGGTCCACGCCAACTTGTCGTAGCTGATGCCAGTGGCATCGGACATCGCGGCGAGCCCAATGTTGCACGCTTGGGCAATGACTGCTGCGAACAGGTTCGTGGTCAGTTCATCAGACCGGCTGGTCTTACCCGACGCGTGCGTGAGCACGGCACTGAATTTGCAGCGTGCGTCCATCTCGACCATCACCGCGCTGACCGCCAGGTGAGGCATCACGTCGATGAGGACGTCGCGCAGCGCGTCGAGTCCGTCGGGCTTGTCTTCGGCACTGAGGCGCCCAATGATCAGGTTGCCGTCGTCATCAAGGCGCACTGGGCCAGTGCCATCATCGAGGACTGCTTCGAGCCCGGCGACCGCGTCGTTGAGTTCATCGCGCAACTGTCCTAACGCGTGTCGCGCTGCGGTGGGTTTGTTGACCAACCGACAAAAGTCGGTGCGTTCAACAGCCCACTCATCTGGCGCCAACAAATACGAAGACGGATTCGCGTAGCGACGCGAACCGGGCACCCAGACATCGCCGGAGCGGAGCCCGTCTCGAAGTTCGAGCAGGACACACAATTCCCAGTAGTGCCGAAACCGGGTCGTGTCACCGTCGCGAGCGGCGGTGTTCAGGTAGCCCATCCATCGGGTCGGAACAAAACTTGTTGGCGCACTCGCAGGGACGAGCCGACCACCAGTGGCATACAACTCTTTGAGCACAGAGACTGCTTCGATCAACTCGCCAGCATCGATTCCACCAGCAAAATCGACTGCGTTAAGGACGGCGGGTGCGAACCCGTCGAACATAGTTGAACGACGCGCTGACCAGTTCGAGGTGGCCATGATCACGAGGCAACGGCACTGCTTTGGCGGCGTGCGCAGCCTGGAGCTTGTCCATCCCAATGGCGGTCCGCAAACGGCGGCCAACGTCTTCGTCGGCCACGTCAGGATCAGCCACAACGGACAAGATTTCGCTAAGGAGTTCAACGCCATCTTCAAGAGTGCGGGCCCGTTGCGCGAGGCGTTCTTGCAGCCGATGACGAGCCAAGCTTTCACGACCTGATATCGCCTGATCAAACAACGCCACTACCTCGTCGAGGACATCAACCGCGGTTTGACAAAGCAACGACAACAAGATCGGGTAACGGCGCTCCGGGTCGCGGCGTGACAACGCACGACCAGACGATCGCTGCCCGATCATCGCGAGGAATCGCTGTCGTTCCATCGGCAGCATCGACAAATCCAACGTATGCGCGTTGATCGAGCGGCCGAAAGCCAACTTGTCGATCTCGGCCTTCACCGCTGCCGGGCTTGGTGTCGTTGCGCCGTGACTCAACCAATGAAGGCGCGTCGCACCAATCGCCGAATCGACCACACACATCGCGTCGAGCTGCACGCAACGCTCAGGGGTCAACAAGTGGACGACCTTCGCGATGGTTTCCAACTTCGCGGCCTCGCGAGCCGCAGCGACTCGCTCAACGACCACCACCGGGCCCGGGCGGACAACCCGGGCACCCTTGAGGTAGTCGCACGCCAAAAGAAACAGCACTGACGGCGAGTCGTGCTCCACTGCTCTGGCCAACAAAAACAGGTCGAGGTCCTTCGCCTCGATCTCGCCACACGACCGCCACCCGAGAAATGACACGATGTCACGCAGATGGTCGGTTCGAGTCTGAGAACGTCCAGCGCTATAGGCATCAAACACCGCAGGATCGACGTCCAATTGGCTGGCCAAGCGAGCGACGATACCGGTGGGGCAGCCAGCCAGATCGCCAGGGACGAACCCCAACCAGCCCAACACCGACAGCTGCACCGCGATCCCGAGACGGTTGCGATCCGTGCGAAACGAACGAGCAAACCCCAAATCTGTGGGCTCCAGATCGAAGAATCGGATCAGTTCCTCCGGTGTGACCTCCGGAAACCCACGCAACAAGTCGATTTCGGCGTCTGAGAACAACCGAGAAGCCATGAGCCCCAGCCCACCACACCCAGCTCGACAACGCCAGAGGCCCTTACCGTTGTTTTTTCGGCGAGATGTACTGGAACCCCTATCTCGGTTGCCGGCCAAGTCCGGATAGAACCCGACACCGACACGACTGGCGACGTCATCGACATCGCCGTGATCGAACGGGATGTGCTGTCGCCGGCAACGCTCGGGTTGAGCATCGAGGACGCCAACCATCTCCTCGCCGGTGTCCAGAACGTTGTCGCTACCGAGCACTGCGCCGCAGCCCTCGCAACGGTCGAGGTTTGCGTGGAGTGTGGCCGCCGGTTCGGCCCTTCGTGACGGTAGCTGCGGCAGAGGGCCATGTGGCCAATCTGTTCGACGACTCGGTAAAGGACAGGGCTATGACCAGCGGAAACGCGGATTCAGAGTTCGGCGTCCGACGGGATTCGAATCGGATCGTCCCTCGTTTCTTCATAGCCGCTGAGCAGGTGTTTCTTGCCAGATGGCCCCTCACCGCAGCTACCGTCACGAAGGGCCTACGTCGAATGGTTCAACAACCGGCGTCTCCACAGTGAACTCAACGACACCCCACCCACCGAATTCGAGATGCTCCACTACGCTCGAAACCGGACCGAACACCAAGACCCAACACCCACCCGGACCTGACGCAAAAGACCGGCCGGTTCAGGCCATCGTACCGAACACGCGCGTCGACCAGAGATCATCAACCCAGGTCGGCGGCCATTTCCCGGGGGAAGTAACTAAGGGGGGTTTATCCCGGTGGCCGGATGTGGGTCGGCCGTCGTCGGTGGCAGCGTTGGGATTGGTACCGTCTCCGCCAGCTTTACCGGAGTGGTGTCGGCAGGGGCGGTACCAGGGGGTGACGTTTCCGCCACCTCGCCGACCGCTTCCATTGCTAAGCGGACAGCGGTGGAGCGACTTGAAGCTCCTGGCGGTACGACCACTTGAACGATCATAGAGTCGGTTCCAAACTGGACTTCTGTAGAGCCATCACCAGCGATCAACACACCAAGAAACCCACTGCCGAGATCGACTAGTTCGATCGTGGTGCCGAGCTTCGAAGCTCCCGGTGCGTAATCCTTTACGAATTGTGTCGCCTGATTGTTGGAAAAGTAGCCGCTCGATGATTGATATATGAATACCCGATTCTTCTTGTAATGAACCATCAAGTCCCCGTTGGCGGTCGTGAGTATGGCCTTTTCGCCGTTTGAGACTTTTTTGCCTAGGATCGGACGAAACTTGACTTCGCCCGTCGCTTCTTTCTCCGAAACAATCTTCTTCGACGTTGGCCACTGGTCAGTTGGATCGTCGAAATTAGGCTTCTTGCCCCCAGCGTCCGCTTCTTCGGCAGTGGAAGATGTCTCGGCCGCAACAGCTGACGACGGAATCACTCCACTGCTGGAGCCAGGCGTCGAGGCCGACGGGATCGGGGTCGGAGCCTGAGCTGAACGGAATGACCCCCGCGAAGCTGTGATGCCGACGAGCATCACCGACACGGTGGCAACGGCGATAGCTATCTTTGAACGAGCACTTAAGGACATGCGATCGACGCTCCTTCGCCTTTAACCTGCCAGGTTGATCCACTCAGACTTCGACGAAACCACTCGTTGACTGTGACCGCCAGCACTGTTTTCCAGTTGGGCTCAGCCACGTGGTTGCGGTGCCGCTTCGGCGATACTCAATAGAGGTTTGTTCGGCGAGTAAGGCCCCGCCCGCTCGGATTCCATTTGCTTTCGATGCTTCGAACTCGAGCGTCGGCAGACCCTGGCTGAAGCCCGCATTCGGAAAGTTCTGAGTTGGTGATGCGGAACAATTCGTGTACGCGTTCCAGGAATTACCGCTGGCGACGGAGATCTCGAACGAGTTGTACTGATTGTCGAAAGGCACGGAGCCACACAGTGGACCTTTTAGGAGCGGCACCGCGTCTTTATAGAAGGCATTGCCGTTCGACTCAATCTCGGCAAACACTTGATCTATCTGTGCCCCATTTAATCGCGTTCGGTAATAGCCGGTTTCGATGATCCCACCGGATCCTGTAGCGCCAAGGCCCATGTGCGCCCCTGGCTGTGCGATGAAGTATTCTCCCGAGGAGGTGTCAGGGAAGCAAGTAGGCAGAGCGTAGGCAGTCTTGCGTACGTTTGATCTCATGCCATTCGCTGCGACGTCACCTGCTTGAAGGGAAAGCCGTTCAACGAGATATGTGACGGCACAGTCGCCAGCGGTCCCATTGCGATCAATCTGAATATTCCAGACCTGGGTTCGATGTTTGTTTCCTGGACCTTGCAATGGCCCCGAGTTTACGTCTATGCAACCCCATTGATTTAAGCCGTACGAATTGCCGGGCGCAGCCGCTGAAGCGCCAGTGGTGCCCTGGAACGATGCGTCCATCCCTAGGCACTTTCCGCTATTCACCGAGATAATTTGGTACCACCCGGGTGTCAGGAAAACAATTCTCCACAATTGGTTTGTCTGGCTTCCACCGAGGCACTGATACTGAGTCACGTGTGTTCCGTCGGCAACAGATGCGCCTATCACATCCATGCATCGGCCTGAATTGTTGTTTATTATTCGATAGTAGTCGAGGTTAGCATTAGCCCCTGAAAAGGTTTTCTGAACCGTCCACTGTTGTGAAAGCGCTGGCCCTGCCGGATTGCAGTCAAACTGATTTAGCCAGACTCCATCGTTTTGTGAAGACTGATCCGCGCCGACACATCGACTTGCTGCCAACAGCGTGTAGTTATTTCGAATCCAGCCGAGGGGCTCCGCAGCCGCTCGAGTCGCGCTTAGCCCTAACACCGAACTTGACACTATGACCGAAAAAGCTAGAAAAACTAACGCTCGCCGCAACATCCCGAATCGCCCCAACCCTAATATTTAACGGGAAGATTCATATCACTTCTGCGGTACCAAGTCAACATTATTCTTCAGGGGTAAGTAGGCCCTTCGTTACGGGTAGCTGCTGTAAGAGGCCATCTGGCAAGAAACACCTGTTCAACGGCTGTGGGCAACTGATGGCCGGGCCGATTCAAATCCGATCGGTTGGCGAATCATGGCGAAGTGTTTCCGCTGGTCACAGACCTCGCCGTTAAACGAATGGTCCGGCAGATTGGCTACATGGCCCCAAACGGCAGCTACCGTAACGACGGGCCGTCGTCGAGAGACCGTTACAAATCGGGGGAGGTCAGGCTGCTGCGGGTTGTTGGTTCCATCGGTTGATGTCGTGGTCGAGGTGTCCGTCGAGGACGCGGGTGCGGATCTGGAGGAGGTGATGGGCACCGGTCGGGGTCCATCTCATCTGCTGTTTCTTCACCATCCGTTTCGCGATGACACTGTTCACGGTGGCCTCGGCTGCCGCTGAGGAGATTGGTTCGCCGGCACGATGCCGTTCGGCATAGCTGGGGATCGAGCCTTGGTTCCGTCGCAGGTAGCCGTGGAGCTCGTCGAGGAGCTTGACCGCTTTCACTTGGGCGTCGTTCCGGGCGCAGCCTTCCAGGCCGAACATTGTGTAGCCGAGGAGGTCGAGCGCGTCGTGGATGTTGCCGTGCCATACATGCCATTTCGCTCGACCGACATCACGCCGGAGTTCGACCTGAAGTTTCACGAGGTCCGCGGGGTCGTCGTCGAACTCGGGATCGGTCTGCAGGCCGTGCATCGTGTTCGCCAGCACAGTGAACCGCATCGCGATGTGGAACCAGTCGAGGACATACTCGCAGGTCGGGTTCATCCGATCAGTCCACCCAGCGAGATCGATGGCACCGTCGGAAAGGAACGTGACGAGCTGGTTCGGTTGTAGGCCTTGAGCTATGAGGGTGTCTCTGATCCGTCGGCGTGGTCGGGTGTCGATGTTGGGGACGAACCCGAATCGTCGGACTTGGCCGTCG
>JANMCE010000403.1:0-2156 GCA_031360915.1 Actinomycetes bacterium
CACGACGACCATCACGCGTCGGTCACGATCCATACCGACCATCGTGGCCACGAACGCTGGCGATGCTGGTCCGGCGACGACAACCACCGCGGCGACGCCATCGACCTCGTCACCCGCACACAACACCTCAGCCGACCCGAAGCCATCGACTGGCTCGCCCAACGCGCCGGCATGACCCCAGACCTCCCCCTGCCGACCATCGCCCCGAAAAAGCCGACAGCCGCCGCCCGAGCCGACGTGCCGCTCGATCCAGTCGTCATCCGGTACGTAGGCGCGTGCGAGAAGATCCTCTGGCGACCCGCCGGTCGGCCCGTGCTGGACTGGCTCAACGCTCGCGGGTTCTCCGACGAGCTGCTGCGAGCGAATCACGTCGGCGCGGATCCCGGTCGCCAAATGATGCAACGCCAACGAGGCCTGCCGTACGGCGGCGGGATGGGCACGGTGTTTCCGGCGCTCAACGAGCAAGGCGAAGTCGCCTACGTCCAAACCCGCTACCTCGAACCGGGCGACGGCCCGAAGTACGACAACCCTGCAGCCAGCCTCGGTGCCAACCCACGGCTCGCCTGGACCCAATCCGTCGGAGCGGGACATCCCGGACAACTCATCGTCTGCGAAGGCATCCCCGATGCGCTCACCGCTGCTGGGGCTGGCTATGCGGCAGTCGCTGTGTTGGGTTCGCAGGCTCCAGACTTCGATGTCGCAGGCCGGATCGCTACAGGTGCTCGACGAATCAACAGCGACGCGGTCGTTGTCGTCGACAACGACGCTCCTGGTCGGTCAGCGGGCGAGCGACTGCGAGCACTTCTCGGAGAATTCGGCGTCGATCTGACCGTGGTCGTCCCGCCGGCTGCCGGGCTCGATCTGAACTCGTGGGCCATGGTCGATTCCGATTGGCCGAAGGATGCGCTACTGGGTTCGTCTGCCGACGGGCTTGCGGTGCGACCCGGAGGCCAGCAGATAGAAGTCGGCTGATCCGGTCACCTTGCCGACGAGTTAGCAGCAACCCTTCGCGCTCTCGAGACAGTCCCGCATTACGTGATCGCCGACAGGTGGTGGTGGAGTGTCGATGGCGGTATGTCGTGCGCATTGGTTGAGCCCGCCCGCGCCTTGACGACGGCCTTCGGCCGCGTGGTTATCGTCACTGTCGCCTTCGCTGGGCGGTCGGGCGTTCGTTCGCGGTGCTTGTATGCTTTGGGGAGTTCTCGTCAACGGAGGTGCCGTGTTTACTTTGCCGCAGTTGAGTGGCTCCCTATTCGTGACGGATGGTGGGATCGAAACAGACCTGATTTTCAACAAAGGGGTCGATCTCCCCGAGTTCGCGTCGTTTGTTCTGCATGAAAACGCGTCGGGTGAAGCCGTGCTCCGCACGTACTTCGAGGACTACTTCCGGATCGGTGCCGATTCTGGCCTCGGGCTCGTTCTCGAGACTGCGACCTGGCGTGCGAGCAGCGATTGGGGCATGAAGCTTGGCTATGACGCAGCGCGACTTCGCTCGATCAACCACCGGGCGGCGGAGTTCATGCTCGAACTTCGGACTGCTGCAGGCAGCACGGTGGTCGTGAGTGGCTGTGTCGGGCCGCGCGGGGATGCTTACTCCGATTTCGGTCCCGCAAGCGCCGATGAAGCTTTGGTGTATCACCGACCGCAGGTCGAAGTCTTGGCAGGCAGCGGCGTCGACCTCGTCACTGCTCTGACGTTGACGAACGTGGCCGAGGCGATTGGGTTCATCAGGGCGGCCAGCGAACGGTCGGTGCCGGCGGTGGTGTCCTTCACGGTAGAAACCGACGGACGCCTCCCATCCGGGACGAGCTTGGCTGACGCCATCGAGATAGTCGATGCCGAGACCGACAATGCTGCCGCGTACTTCATGATCAATTGTGCGCACCCCGATCACTTCAACCCGGTGCTCATCGACTCAGCTGGGGTGCTTGGGCGTATCCGTGGAATCCGAGCGAACGCGTCGCGCCAAAGTCACGCCGAACTGGACGAAAGCACCGAGTTGGATGATGGCGATCCCGTGGAGTTCGGCCTACAGCTCGCCGCATTGCATGCTGCGAACCCACAGATCAACGTGCTCGGTGGCTGCTGCGGCTCAGACGCTCGTCACATCGCAGCGATCGTCGCGGCCCACCAAAACGGATGAGCTACCCGCACAC
>JANMCE010000320.1:0-1986 GCA_031360915.1 Actinomycetes bacterium
TGCCTTCAGGTCGGTAACCCGGACCCGCAGTACGTAGTCGAACGCGCCGGTGCAGAGCCCGACCCATTCCACTCCCGGCAGTGCGCGCAGCCGAGCGCTCACCTCATGCCACGCGCCTTGGCGGGCCGACACCATGAGCAGTGCGCAGACGCCGAGCCCCAACGCTTCCGGTTCGATCAATGCGGTGAACTTGCTGATGACGCCGCTTTGCTGCAGGCGATCGAATCGGGCATAGGCGGTGGCCCGGGCAATGCCGACCTTTTCGGCCAACGCCGGTATGGAGATACGCCCGTCTCGCTGGAGTTCAGCGAGGATCTGGTGGTCAATCTCGTCAAGGGTGCTTATGGATGAAACGGTCACAGTCTCCACGATAGTGCAGACGATCATCTGGAATGTGCTGTCGATGGTTGACGATTAATGCACAAATGGCGACGATAATGGTATGCGTCAACTTATGCGGCTCGAACATCCCTGGCTTAGCGACGCTGCGTATCGCACGCGGCGAGACGCCATCGCCGCTCGGGCCGCAGGAGCTGGTGTCCAACCGGCCACGGTCGTCTACCTCTCCTCCGAAAACGAGGTCTGGGCGACCGTGCAGACGGCGTTGGAGTCGGCATTGGAGCATCACGCGTGTGCCGAGATCCTCGATGCCCGCGCTCGCTTGTCACTTACCGCTGATCGAGTCGAGCAGCTCGACGCCCTTTCAGACCGCCTGGAGCCGATGACCGGGTTCCGCTATGCGGCCGTTCCCGGGTTGGTGTCGAAGGAGGAGTTCTTCGGCGCGCTGGCCCGCCGTCGGTTTCTGTCCACCCAGTTCGTCCGCCATCCCGACTGGCCGCACTACACGCCCGAGCCCGATGTCATTCACGAGGTGATTGGCCACGCCACCTGTCTGGCGGTGCCGCAGCTCGCCGAGCTGCACTGCCTCGCCGGCCAAGCCATGACGCGGGTCGAGCGGGCCGAGACGCGTCAGTTCATCTCCGATGTGTTCTGGTTCTCGGGCGAGTTCGGCGTGGTGCGCGAGCGCGGCCAGTGGAAGGCGTACGGGGCAGGTCTTCTCTCCTCCGTAGGTGAGCTGTCATGGTTTGCCTCCCACGCAACCATTCACCCTTTGGACCCGCTGCAGATGGGTCGCACCGCGTATGACATCACCTCGTACCAGCCGACCCTTTTCGGTGCCGACAGTTTGGATCAACTACTTGATGTCGTCGGCGGTTTCTTCTCGACCGTCTTGGACGACACGCCACGCTAGGGATGTAAAGGTTAGCCAAGTTAGCTGATCGGACTCAGCGGGTCCGTAGCCCGTTGACAACATCGCGTCGAGAGGTCAGAATATTGACCTATGGCAGATACAGTGGCGTTTAGTGAGGCGAAGGCTCATCTCTCCGAGTTAGCGCAGCGGGTCGAAGATGAGCACGACCGAATTCTGGTGACGCGTAACGGTCGGCCGTCGTTTGTGTTGATCAGCCCGGATGATCTTGACTCGCTTGAAGAGACGCTGGACATCGTTCGTGACCCAGACTTGATGGCCTCTCTTGCGTTGTCGCGCCAGCAATCTCGCAGGGAAGATCGGGTCCGGCTTTCAGCCGTAGTGGCTGAGTAGTCGAGCGTGTCCTATGAAATCGAGCTGACTTCGGAGGCTCGCAGGCATCTCAATCGGCTCCCCGAAAAGGTGAGGGACGTCGCCATTGCGTTGATGCTCGGGGCGATGTCTGAGAATCCGCATCGTGCCGGTAAACCGCTCGTGGGTCAGCTGGAGGGCCTGCGATCTGCTCGCCGTGGTGACTTCCGCGTCATCTACGAGATCGAAGAAGACACCCGCACTGTTGTGGTGTTGCGGGTGCAACATCGCAGTGACGTCTACCGACCACCCTGACCCGCAAGCCGCCCGCTTCAACAAAGGGTTTGGTCGGAGTTTTTCGGGCGGACGTTGGATGATGTGCGGTTGTGTGGGCTCGATCTGGGGCGTAAGGCGGCCGATCGGCG
>JANMCE010000357.1:0-6949 GCA_031360915.1 Actinomycetes bacterium
CAACGGCACGAACAACGGGCTCGAACCAAGCACCACCGGCGCGATAGGCGTGACAGGCGCAGATGCCGGCGACGGAATCGACGTTCCCCCACTGTTCGAAGCCGTCACCGTGAACGTGTAACTGACGTCGTTCGTGAGCCCGTTTATGACGATGGGCGAAGTTGATCCTGTCGCGGTCTTGCCCCCGGGCGAAGCGGTGACGGTGTACCCCGTCACGGGTGAGTTCGTCACCGGCGGCGGTACGAAGGCGACAGATGCCTGACCGTTACCGGCCGTCGCAACCGGGGCCGCCATCCGACCCGGGGCTGTCGGCGCTTCAAGGACGTCGACCGGAGTGGCCGAATTCGTGACACCGTTGTTGCCGAGTTGCCCGTGTTCGTTGTCACCCCAACACTTCACGCCACCAGACGACGTGAGCAGCGCACATGTTTCGTCGTAGCCGGCCGAGATCTGCGAGACGCCGGCGAGCAGCACGACATCGACGGGAGTTTCGGCGTACTGGCCATCGAGCAAGCCATTCCCAAGTTGACCAATGGGAAAGTACGTTCGGGGCAGGGGAGGAAAGTCGGAGCGGTAGTAGTCGAGATTCGCCCCCCAGCACTTGGCTCGGCCTGTGTCCATGACCGCGCACGTGTGAATCGATCCGGCCGACACCTGCTTCACACCGTTTGCAAGGATCCGAACAGGCGACGGCACGTTCACACCAACGTTTGCACTACTGCCCAGTTGCGCCTGGGTGTTCTCTCCCCAGCATCGCAACTCGCCGAAGGTCAGCACGGCACACGAGTGCTGACGGCCGGTGGAGATCTGCAGGGCTCCAGACGCCATGCCATTCACATGCACCGGGTATGTCTGCGGCGAGGTCAAGCCGTTGCCGAGCTGACCAGCAGAGTTGTCACCCCAGCAGACAACTGCTCCGGTCATTTTTCTGAGCGCGCACGTGTTTGCTCCACCACTCGATATGTGAGCGACGCCTGTCAGGGCAGCAAGGTGAGCCGGATCGTCGGGGTCGAGCACAGCGGTGGGATAGGTCCGCACATCGGTCCCGTTATCACCAATGGCCGTCCCATCCCCGATTTGGCGAGCGACATTGTTGCCCCAGCACTTGACGCCACCCGCGATGACCGCGCAGGCATGGACCGACCCGACCGAGATCTCGCTCACCCCGCCGAGCTCAGTCGTCGAATTCAGTTTCACCGGGGTCGGGCCCGGAAGGTGCAGCTGGCTACCATCCCCCCAGCAGTTCACCTTTGCGTTCGTCAAGCGTGCACAGGTAAAGGTGCGAGCCGTTTCAACCTGGGCTACTCCCGAGGCAATGACCTGGACAGCGATTGGGTGATCGTTGGTAGTGGCATCGCCGAAAGCGTGGCCATCACCGTCACCCCAGCACTTGAGGCTGCCAGCGCTGGTCACGCCACACACGTGGATCATGTTGGCGCCCGCCACACTTTCCGGAGCGGCGCTCACCACGCCACGGTTGGCGACGCTTACCGAAAGGAACCCGGTCGCGATCACGGGCGCCGCGGCGAAGGCACTGGTGGCACTCAGCGCGGTTTGACCCGTGAAGACTGTTGCAAACGCAACGACAAGTAGACCAATGCGACGTGAGAGATCCATAGCGTTCCTCAGGTGAGTGCGAACAATGGCCTCCCGGCTGGGCCACGCGCGTTACCAATCACCGTAATGGCGACACGAACGCCTCGCCCTCGGTCGATCGGCCTATATCTCACAAGAAACAGACAAGGTTGAGCCAAGGGAAGCAAAATGCCCCACAAAGGCGCGCCTGTGAGTAGCAAGTGGAACCGCCGCCTCGACCTCAGCGCTTGCGCTTTTGGACCCGCTTCATCCACTTCTCGATGTCGCCGACCTTCTTAGGGATGGCCGATGACAGAACCCTCGGAAGCCCATTGGTGATGACGATGTCGTCTTCGATCCGCACACCGATGCCGCGCAAATCCTCGGGCACGGTGAGGTCATCTTTCTGGAAGTAACAACCCGGCTCGACGGTTAGCACCATGCCCTCCGCCAAGGTGCCACCGCGGTAGAACTCGTTGCGGGCCTGGGCACAATCATGCACGTCCATGCCGAGCATGTGGCTGGTGCCGTGCAGCGTGTACCGACGGTAGACCTGGGTACGCAACAGCACCTCGATATCACCTGACAGCAAGCCCCACGAGATCAGATCGGTCGTGAGCGAACGCATGGCAGCGTCGTGCGGTGCAAGGAAGGACGCGCCAGCAACGGCCGCTTCGATGCCGGCTTCCTGGGCGCGCAGCACGGCTCGGTAGACCTTCTTCTGGGCCTTGGAGAACGTGCCCGAGAGTGGAATGGTGCGGGTGACGTCTGCGGTATAGAGGTTGTGACCTTCGACGCCCATGTCGAGCAGTCCGAGTTCGCCGGCACGAACCGGGCCGTCGTTGTCCGTCCAGTGCAGGATGCACGCGTGATGGCCGCAAGCGACGATCGAGCCGTAACCCACGTCGTTGCCCTCGGTGCGGGCCCGACGATGAAACGTGCCTTCCAGCCATCGTTCGCTGTCGGTCGCCGGTATCTCGCGCACGACGTCTTCGAAGCCCTTCAACGTGGCATCGACTGCGTCCTGCAGTTCGCCAATTTCCCAGTCGTCTTTGATGAGCCGAGCTTCAGAGAGATAGCGATCCAGTTCGATGTCGGCCTTCTTGCGGGCGGTGCCGGCAGCTGCGTCGACATCGGGGTCGAGACCCCGTACGCAGCGCACCGGCTTGGCACGTTGAGTGTGAAGAACCTTGGCCAGTTCGGTGAGCGGTTTGCAGGCGACGTCGAGTTCGGCTGCGGTTTCCACGACGCCCGGGCGAGCGCCGACCCACAGTTCGCCGTAATTGCGGTCACGATAGAACGCCTCGGTGTTGTGATCGTTGCGAGCGCGCACAAACAGCGTTGCCACGTGACTGCGCCCACGCGGAACCATCACAAGCACGCTGCCTTCCACCTGACTACCGGTGCACCAAACGAAGGCCGAATAGGGACGAAAGGCATAGGGCGAATCGTTCGATCGGAACTTCAACCGGCCAGCCGGGATCACCAAGACCTCATTCGGAAACGCGGCCGATAAGGCCTTGCGACGCTTGGCCGCATAGGCCGCCACGGGTGCGACGGCAGGCGTTGTTTCTACCTCCGGCGCCCACGATTTGGCCATGAAGGCCCGCAGCTCGCTCGTGACATCAGCGTCATGGCTGGCGGTGGATGCAGGGACGGCCTTGGTGGCTGGGCTCATGACTCCATATTCGCGCGTCGGACTTGTCCAGCATGTTCGTAGACGCATCACAGGCAAATCTCAGGTCTTCGGCCCAAGATTGAGACATCCCCTCAGACGGAACATTCAGGAGAATGCCTCATGCGTAAACATCTCGCCGCAGCCACCGTGGCCGTTGCATCCGTAGCCGGTCTCGGTGCCGGCTTCGCCCTTGGCTCCCCCAACCTGGTTGGCGCCCAGACCGCCATCTCCAGTACCACCACGGCCATCACGGTCAGCACTGCTCCCGCCACGGCCGACCCTTCGAAACCTGCCGCTCGCGTCAACGCCGTCGACGACGCCCTCGCCAAACTGGTGAAGGACGGCACCATCACCCAGACCCAGGCCGACGCCGTGAAGAAGGCCATCCAGGACGCCCGACCGGCCGGTGGTTCAGGCGGCCGTGGTCATGGTCCCCGCGCCGGCTTGGGTGGGTTCGGTTTGGCCGAAGGCAAGAGTGTTGTAGACGCTGCGGCCAACGCCCTCGGCATCACCAGTGACGACCTCATGCAGCAGGTCTTGAACGGCACCACCGTTGCCAAGATCGCCGAGTCGAAGAATATCCCGCTGAACACCGTCGTCGACGCAGTAGTGAAGGAGATCACCACCAAGATCGATGCTGCCGTCACCGCTGGTACTATGACCCAGGCGCAGGCCGACAAGATCAAGACGAACCTCACGCAGACGGTGACCGACTTTGCCAACGGCAAGATGCCGTTCGGCAAGGGCGGTATGCCGGGCATGCCCGGCGGTAAGGGTGGCCACGGCCACGGCGGCGGCACCGACAATGACGCCGACGATCAGCCCGGAGCAACGCCTGCTCCGACCACACCGCCAACCACCAAGGCCTAACGGCTTCCGCACCCCACCAGCCGTGGCCCGTCCCTCTCCGCTGGGACGGGCCACTCGTCGTTTTGTCAGGCCTTCGCCAGGGCACGCTGGCGAACGATTGCCTTCATGCCCTCCCGTTTCGACAACGGGCGCAGGTCGGTGGTGGCAATGAACTCCTCGACCGCGTCGGGGTCGGTGTAGCTGTACTCGCGCAGCGCCCAGCCGATGCCCTTCGCAACGAAGAACTCCGTCTGATGGGCATGCATCCGACAGAGATCGAAGAGAAGATCGACGTCGGTGCGCTCGTCGTACCCGAGCTGGTGGATGATGGCTGATCGCACCAGCCAGCGGTTGTCGCTGGCTGCCCATCGATGGATCACCAAGAGCAGCGACGGATAGCGCGCTATCAGTGGCCCGACCGCTTCCGAGCGGACGGAGTCGACCGTGTCCCACCAACTCTTGGTGAGGATGAGCGGCTCGACCACATTGACCAGGAATGCCTCGTCCATGACCTTCTTGTTGCGACCAAGAAGGTCAAGGGCGGCATAGGCAAACTCTCGCTCGTGGCGGTCGAACAGCTCGGTCGCGGCGTCCCCCAGATCACGCGCCGACGGAGCCTTTCCCACGGCCTTCCACACCGGACGCAACGCCGAAGCGCGCAATGGCGACGAGATACCCAGGAACGGCGCAACGTCCTTCATATAGGCGCGCATCGCAGGCGCCTTCGCAGGGTCAGCTAGCCGCGTCAGGGCGGCAACGACCTCCTGCACGACCAGGTCGCTCCAATGGCCAGAGGACTTCGACATGCAATCCAGTCTGCCCGATCCGCTGGGCTCGGGCGGGCGGATGAAAGGCTGCACACTTGTGGAGTTCGTCATCGCCCGTAACCCGGACCCCTTGCCCTACCAACCGCTCGGGCCGAGGGTCGAGTGTTGGAGATCCTGGTCGATCCGCATGAGCAGTACCTGTGGACATTCACCCACCAGCAAGCCACGACCACCAGCAAGCCACGACCACCAGCAAAGCCAGACCATCAGGCGTGCCCTACCGGCCGGTGACTATGCGGTCACGGTGGCGGATCGGATCGAGGATGCCTACGACCCGAAATATGGGCCACCTACCACAGCGCCCACCGAGGGAGTAGCGAGACGCGCAACTTCTTGCGTTGCGCTGATCCGTGGTTGTTAGTAGCGGTCTATGCCTTCGGGGACGAGCGTGAACCCGGCGGCGTGTTTCGGGCGGACGGCGTAGAAATCTCGGCCGTTCATCGTCGCGATCTCGGTCAGGCTTTCTCGTTCGGCGATCGCCATGATCGAGGCATCGATCACATCCAGCTTCATTGACGCGTACATGGCGACAAGCTCGGTGCAACGCGCCCAGTCGGCTTGGGTTAGATCGAACACGGTGATCTGACCGGAGGAGACGGTCCGCAAGAAATTGACCTGAGCGGTTGGACCGAGGCGGTCCAGCAGAATCCAGGCGGTCTCCGCGATCGTCGGGACGGTGATCGCAAGTTTTCCGCGGCGTGCGGCGAGGAGGTGTCGGCACAGGTCACGGTGTCGGGCGCGTTTATCGGCGGCTTCCAACCAGATGTTCGTATCAACAAGCAGCACGGCAGGTCAGACGGTGCTGATAGTGGTAGCGCGTAGGAGACGGGCGTCGGTCCCGGCCCAATCCGGATCGCCAGAATCACCGCAACCGAAGAATGCTTCCAACGGATCGACGGTCTCATCGATCACGATACCGCCGGTCGGAGGTTCCAACGTTTCGACGAGCTCGTCGATAACGCTGTCCGCCGTGATCCCACGAGCAGCAGCGGCTGCCGCGACGCGTGCGGCTGCCCTCTCAGAAAGCTCGATCACCATGGCCATACCTCCGAGTATAGAACCCGCCCAGACCATTCGGACAGGGATAGAAACCATCGTTGGCGGACAGGTGTGGCCTGGGATCGATGTCGAACACGCTCTCCTTCTATCGGGCATGACGGGCGGCGCTTGCGGATTGGGGGTTCGCGCGAGCGGGTGTTCGGCGACCGGCGCCACCGCTACGCCATCGTGCCGTAGGGGCGGGTGATGATTTCCAAGAGGTGGCCGTTTTGGTCGGAGAAGTAGACGCCGCGCCCGCCGTCGTTGCGATTGATCTGGCCAGCAGTTTCGCGGTTCGGGTCAGCCCATTAGACCTGGTCGGCAGCTTCGATGCGGGCGAAGATCTCATCGAATTCCGCTTCCGATACCAAGAACGCGTAGTGCTGGCCGGCCACGCGGCGACCTTGGGCGACTTCGTGGAAGTCCAACGACACACCATTGCTCGTCTCCACCATCATGAACGGGCCCCACGCCCGGGTTGGTCGAGCCCGAGGACACCAGCCAGGTGACCAGCCGACAGTTGCGTGTCGTAGCACCAGACGATCGTGTGATTCAGCATGCTGGCCACAGCGCTACCTCCTTACCCGGCGACTTTCTACAGACTCGCATAGCCACGGCGCCTATCCTCGCCGGTTGCTGACCTCACGTAGCATCTCGTCCCATGAGCACGACCTCGCAGGACAACACCGAACTGCTCGCTGAGTCTGAAGCCCTGCTGGACGACACGGTGAAACTCCGCCGTCACCTGCATGCCACGCCCGAGCTGGGTCTGGTGCTACCGCAAGCACAAGAGGCCGTGCTCGATGCCGTTGACGGGCTGGGGCTGACCATTCGCACCGGGACCACGTCCACCAGCGTGGTGGCCATCCTGGAAGGTGACGAGCCGGGCCCGACCATGTTGTTGCGTGGCGACATGGATGCATTGCCGATGCCCGAGGACACCGGCCTCGATTTCGCCAGTCGCACCGACGGCATGATGCAC
>JANMCE010000363.1:0-17926 GCA_031360915.1 Actinomycetes bacterium
GGTGCGAAACGGGCTAGCGGTTGCCCAGAGCCTTGGTCTCAATCGCAAGATCATTGTCGACCATGCGCTGCACGAGTTCGTCAAAGCTGACTTTCCGCTTCCACCCCAGCTTGGCCTCAGCTTTCGACGCGTCGCCTACCAACAGGTCGACTTCGGCAGGACGGAAGAAGCGAGGGTCGGTCACCACGTACTTCTCGCAATCCGGAATGCCCGCGTGCTCAAACGACTTCGCTACGAATTCCCGAACCGTGTGCGTCTCGCCGGTGGCTACGACGTAGTCATCCGGTTCGTCCTGCTGCAGCATCAGCCACATCGCCTCGACATAGTCACCGGCGTATCCCCAATCCCGCTGAGGGTCGAGATTGCCGAGCGCCAGTTCGTCCTGCAAGCCGAGCTTGATGCGCGCGACTGCATTGGTGATCTTGCGGGTAACAAACTCAAGACCACGACGCTCACTCTCGTGATTGAACAAGATGCCGGAGCAAGCGAACATGTCGTAGCTCTCGCGATAATTCACGGTGATGTCGTGCCCGTAGACCTTCGCGCAGCCATAGGGCGAGCGTGGATAGAAGGGCGTCGACTCGGTCTGGGGCACCTCGCGGACCTTGCCGAACATCTCCGACGAGCTGGCCTGGTAGAAGCGGATCGTGTTGTTCTTGGCGCCGCCGACCAGCCTCACGGCTTCCAGCATGCGAAGCACGCCCGTACCGGTCACATTGGCGGTGAGCTCGGCCTGGTGAAAGCTCATCGCCACGAAAGAGATCGCCCCAAGGTTGTACACCTCGTCCGGCTCAGCCACTTCGACCGCGCGGATCAGCGATGTGAGATCGGTCAGATCACCATCAAGCAGCTCTACATACGGATGCTCGCGTCGGATGACCTCGGCACGAGGGTTCGCCTGGCCCTTGAGTAGCCCGAACACCTCGTAACCCTTGCTATGCAGGAGTTCAGCGAGGAACCGCCCGTCCTGTCCCGTGATGCCGGTTATGAGTGCGCGCTTGCTGGCCATGGTGCCCTTTACTCGTT
Source organism: Actinomycetes bacterium (assembly GCA_031360915.1). Taxonomy (GTDB): domain Bacteria; phylum Actinomycetota; class Acidimicrobiia; order Acidimicrobiales; family Ilumatobacteraceae; genus JANMCE01. The sequence continues at coordinate 1,027 of JANMCE010000363.1, forward strand.
TTCGTGATCGACGAATGCTACTGGCTACAGAGCCAGACGCAGGTCCTCATGCGATTAATCGCCAATCGTCCGTTACGGCCCGACCAACGGACTGGGCTCTACACTCTTACCTCGCTGTGCGACGTACTAGAGGCAGACCGAACGAGAGGTTGTCGATGTCAAAAGAAATACAGGGGGACGGTTCCCCCCTTGGGGCTGCGGATATCGAATCGGTTCCCGGTGGTGACGCTGAGATGGCGCGGCTGCGGGGGCTCATCGGTGCCGATGAGTACTCCTACACGGAACTGAAGCTTGAGCTTTGGACAGTTCGGGATCTTTTCATCGGTATGGAGGCCGAGCTTGGCAACATGCGCGGCCGATGTCGGTTGCTCGAAAGGCGCGTCGAAGAACTCCAGCGCGAGTTGGAGGACGAGCGCGACGCACAGTCTCTCGGTGCGCCGGCTGGCTCTGGCTCCGTGCTCCGGGACAAGGTGCGGGCAGTGCGGGCGCGGCTGACATAATTGTGACACGGCTCTTTTCGCTCATCATTCCGGTCTTCGACCCACCAGAGGCTGTGTTGCGGGCCTGCATCGATTCAATACTCGTCCAGGATTACCCCCATCTGGAGCTTTGCATCGTTGACGATGCGTCCCCGAGTTCTCACGTGCGCGAGGTACTCGAGGAGGCCGCTCAACGGGACGCACGGGTTCACGTCAGCTTCCGGTCGACCAATGGCGGGATTGTGGCCGCATCCAATGACGCCCTCGCCATGGCGGGCGGAGACTTTGTTGCGCTGGTCGACCACGATGATCTACTTGAGCCGCGTGCGCTCGGCGTCATCAATCACCAAATCGAGTTTTCAGGTGCCGACGATGTCGACTACCTGTACACGGACGAAGATCAGCTGACCGCTGACGGCAGGTTCATCAACACCTTCTACAAGCCAGATTGGTCGCCAGAACGATTCCGGTCACAGATGTATACCCGCCATCTCTCGGTTATCCGCCGTTCGCTAGCTATCGCTGTCGGTGGATTCCGGCCCGGGTTCGAAGGGTCGCAGGACTACGACCTGATTCTTCGAGTCACCGAGCAGGCCCGGCGCATCCAACACGTCCCGGAGGTGCTTTATCACTGGCGCATTCCTCCCACCTCGACGGCAAACAATGCCGATGCCAAGCCCTACGCATACGACGCCGGTGTTCGGGCTGTGCAGAGCCACTGTGAACGCATCGGGCTAGCTGCAACCGTCAGCAAATTGGCACTGCCAGGTACTCACCGGGTGAAGCGCTACGTCGTCGACCAACCCACGGTGAGCATCATCATGCCCACGGGTGGAACCAAACGACGAGTGTGGGGTCAGGAGCGGGTTCTGGTGACCGCCGCTGTGCGCAGCGTGCTGGAGAATTCCACCTACCCGAATCTCGAGTTCGTAATAGTCGCGGACCGCGCCACGCCCGCTTCAACCATCGCTGACCTTCATTCTCTGCTCGGAGACCGGCTAAAGCTCGTCTGGTTTGACGGACCGTTCCATTTCTCACGCAAGACCAACCTGGGTGCGGCCCATGCCACAGGCGACTATCTGCTCCTCATGAACGATGACATGGAGGTCATCACGCCAGATTGGCTGGAGACGATGCTCGGCCTCGCTCAGGACCCGACTGTCGGAATGGTTGGCAGCAAGCTTCTCCTCGCGGACGGAACGCTGCAGCACGCCGGGCACTTCTACGGTGATTCACGCCCACGTCACACGTTCTTCAAATACCCCGCCACCGAGCCTGGGCCGAGTTGCATGCTTCAGATTGAGCGGGAGTGCTCGGGAGTGACAGCAGCGTGTGCGCTGTTGCGGAAGGACGTCTGGCACAAGGTCGGCGGGATGACTGATCACTTACCAAACAGCTTCAACGACGTCGACCTCTGCCTGAAGGTAAGGCACCTCGGCTACCGAATAATCTGGACTCCCCACGCCCAGCTTTATCACTTCGAGTCGATGTCGAGGGATAGTACGGTCACAACTGAGGAGCTTCGGTTCATCCAAACACGCTGGGACCAGCAGCTACGCATCGATCCGTATGGGAATTCTGCACTCGATCCGGCCCGCCCCGACTGAATTGGTCGCGCCAGCGACGACTAAAGTCCTTCCGCGCGGTCTAGCGACGAGCGACGCACACAACGTTCTTCCCCGGAACACTCTTTGCCAGCAGACGATCCATCGCCCTCGTGGCGGGAACGAAGAGGCGATCGAAGGCCTCGGGTGACGTGGCCGGGACGCCAGCTTTGTTTAACAACCTGAACTGAATCCAGTAGGGCAATACTCCCAATCGATCGGCATATCCAAGCCGCTCGACCGAAAAACCAGCGCGCAGAACAACCTCACCGAGGCTCTTCACGGTGTACCGACGGTAGTGGCCCGAGCGGGCGTCGATTGGCCCGAAGAGCCAAGGTTGGCCGGGCACGAAGATTGCGAGCTCCCCCCCAGGGCGAAGTTGCCGCAAGGCGTGGACCAACTCTGCCTCATCATCGCGTATGTGCTCCAAGACGTTCACGTAAACTACGAGGTCTACCCCGCCCGGAGGGAGGCGCCCGGGATCAGCACCCAGCGCCCCATTTATCGGATGTACTCGAAGGGAATCTCGAAAGCGATGATCCAGTGTCTGGAAGTTCGCAACGTCTGGTTCAAAAGCGTAGACGTCAGCGGACGGGAATCGACCGGCCAATTCGGTCGTGACCGCACCGACGCCAGCCCCAACCTCCGCTATCGTGCGAACTTGGGCGGCATCAATGCTCGCCAAGGCGCAATCAACCACATACCGATTCCAGGCTACCGCCCTGTCAAGCCAAGCCATCTCCGCGGTGGCCAGATACTCGGGAGCCGCAGCCACGTCTAACGCGTGTCGTCGCTCATCGCGCAACGTCGGTAGTGTCACGAAATAGCTACGTGCTTCTGCTCTGTTTAGCTTGGACATCCCACCGTACCGAGGACGAAACTCGATTGGGACTTCCGAGATCACGTAGCCAGCGGCCTCTGCAAGCGCCACAGTGGTGCTAAAGAAACTGTAGCCGGTGTATCTGTTCGAGTTTGTTCCAAGCAGAAATCGAGCGACTCGAGGGGAATAGACCCGGAACGATGTTGTTGCGTCAGCGACACCGCGCGTGCCGGTAATCACACGGAAGGCAAGGTTGCCAACTCGGGATCCGAGAGAGCGGGCGGCGGATGTTCCCGGCGACCGACCCCCGCGAGTCCATCGGCTGCCGATGACTATGTCTGCTCCCCTGGATACGAACGCTCGATGCAGCGTGGGAATGTCCGCCGGGTTGTGCTGCCCATCAGCATCGAGCGTGACAATTGCCTCGGGATCGAGCTCAAGTGCAGCAGCCAGCCCGCGAAGCATTGCGGCTCCGAGTCCATCACGCTGACCGTGCAAGAGGCGAACGTCCAGGCCATAGCGTTCGCCAAAGCGATGCGCCAGCAAACCCGTGCCGTCTGGCGAACCATCGTCCACGATCAGGACGGTCGTCGAAACAGCCCCGAGCAAAAGGCGGATCGACATTTCCAGCACCTCTGACAGCACCGCCTCGATCGAATCTGCCTCGTTGTAAGCCGGCATGACTACGACGAGTCGGCGGGGTGAGGGGGAGCCCTCGTCTTGGGAGCTATTGGTCACGAGATCACCCTGCAGGCTTGAAGTTGGGTAGTCAATTTTCGGCACCTCAGACCAGAGGGTGTTTCAGCGCTTACTGGAATCACATACACCACGTTCGCAATGTAGCGCCCAGAACGAAATTCCGCCGCCTGGTGATTGCAGATGGCGTCCTCATAGGCGGGTGTCAAACGAGCGACATACCCGCTGTTCACCGAAAGACGAACCTGCGACGCTGCAAGCATTGCATCTCCAAGCGCCGGGAAATCACCAAAGTCGGGAGCGAAACAACCTGGAATCACCACGGGGGGCTGAAATTGAACAGAAAGAGCACCAGCCTCGGCTTCTTGTTGAAGAACTGCCCTCGCAGCCGGGTATTCGATGCTGGCGGTCGGCCGCGAAAGCGGTGCCCAGGGAACTACGTCATACATCTGTACTCCAAAAATAGAAATAGCGACAAGCATCGCGAGCGACCTCGATCGAAACAGGACTAGTCGAGCCCCACCGAGCAGAAGCATCGTCCAAAGGGGAATCCAAGTGAACCGTCCGTTCACCCGAAAAATTGCCGTGATGGGTGCTATCAACCCAAATAAAGCGTCAAGCGACAGCACTCTCCGTTTTCCGATCCAAAGGTCGGGAATTACGGCGTAGGTCAGTAAAAAACAGACTCCAAGAGTGAAGACGCGTTGCGGCCAGATGTCGTCAAGACGGTCCGACCGTGCATCTACCCCTACTCGATTCATGCTCCTTGATCGGAACTGGGCTAAAGACCTAGTAACGGCCAGGACAACAATTACCAAGCCGCCGAACCCGACGTAGCTGTAACCCCCAATGGCATCCGGTGCAGTGGGTATGTCCGAAAAGATTCGGGATTGCCGGTCCGCATCAAACAACGAAACAAGATTCGCTGCATATGCACCGAATCCCGTGCTACCAAGCTTCCCGCCCCCACCGAGATATCCGAGCGCGCTCGCTAGTCCGAGGGCGCCAATGGCAGTCCCACCAATCTTCAGCGCTGTGGCGGCGGGAGCACGAAACAATCTCGCTAGATCTGGAGCGAACGAGACCACCATCGTCATTGGTAGAAGGTATGGCTGACACGCCGCAGCCGCCATGACCGGAGCCACACCGGCGAGCCGATTTGAAGTCTGTCGAAAGCGTCCCCCAATGAAAGAGGGGCATCGGCGGAGCGCCGATGTAACAGCGAGAATCAAGATCCATTGCTGCATCAGTGCCGGATGGACGTACTGCAAATTCCAGAATGGTGCCATCACGAGCGTCGAAGCGACACACAGGGTCACCACTTCTCGCGCCAAACCGCGTGGCGCCTCGATCAGGTCAAGAAATCGACAGACCGCAACGAAGGAGAGGACGACGGCCGAGAGTAGAAATGTTCCGATTAGCTGCACCGGTTGCCCAGAAAAGATCGAGCCAATAAGCCGGTAGAGCAAGACCACTGCCGGGATCGAATCCGTCTTGGCCAGACTGGCTCCGACTGGGGCCAAGTACCCCGGCAGGCTCCCGACCGGAAGGAGATGGGACCCATCAAGGAAGTTCGGCGACACAACATAAGTAGTCCAATCACCGCCCACCATCATCTGTGCGGCATGCCGCGGATCAAGATACGCGTACCGGTGAATATGCCCGAAGATCGCCAAGGGCGTCGCTAGGCGAATGAACCATCGCACCGCTTTGCCAGTCGCGGCCGAACTTTTGCGACTCTCCGGTTCACTAACGGTTGTCGCCATCGTGACGGAAAAACTAGCAGAGTCCGCACACTCGTCACGGTAGCCGTGAAGCTCATCGCACATCGGGTCACGGCTGCGGCACGAGAAACTTCCAGACGTTGGACGAGTATGTATCCCAGTCAGCCCAGTGCCGTTGCTTGGCCTCCTCAGACAGGCGACGGATGGCGTCATCAGAACGCAGGAGGTGCTCCATCGCTGCAATGATCTGCCCGGTGTCCCGCGGATCGACGAGCACCGCACCGCCCCCCGAGGCCGCCTCCTTCATCGCGCCGTAGTTGGATGCGATGACAGGCGTGTTGTATCGAAGCGACTCAACAATGGGTAGACCAAACCCTTCAACGATGGAGGGAAAGATGGTAAATCTCGCCCGCAAGTAGGCGGCTGCCAATCTCTCCTCGGAGACCCGCTTTAGCACACGAATCGGGCGGCCATCGTCGACCAGACGGGCTACTTCCTTCGTGAACTCATCGTCGCGCCAAGCTCCCCCGCCTATAAAGACCAGAAAGAACCAATGGCCCACGTTCCAAAGCTTCTCAGCAGCATCGAGTACCGCAAGGTGATTCTTTCGCGGCTCGTGGCTTCCGACCACAAGAACCATCGATGCCCCTGCGAGGCTGAATTCGGATTCTAGCGATTCCGCCTCGATTTTCGCGACGTCGTCATCGAGCATATTACGATCTGCGGGGAGCGGATGACATGAGATCTGCGGACTGGGTAAACCTCGCGATGCAGACGTCGACGAGAAGAAGGCACGGTATTCTGTCGCGGAAGCCTCGCTGATCACCGAGACGAAATCTGCTGACCTGACGTTCGAGAGATAATCAGCGAATGCCTGTGCCATTCCGATCGGCATCGTCTCGGGTGAGGATAACGGAATCATGTCATAAGACAAGAAGGAGAAGCCTCCCGCTACTCCGGCATTTATGAGCGATCTATATCCCTCACATCGATACGGCTCGATGGACAGTTCCGGAATCACGATCCGGCACTGCCAAGGGACAAGGACAAGACCGTTCTCCTCATCTGGATTTCGCGCCGATACCGCACGACCGGGCTCATGCAGATGGTCGCGCCAGTTCAGGATTCGGTCACGCTCGCTTTGGGCCAAGGCCCGTAGTCCTCCACCATCGTGGTTCCAGATGACGGGCACAACCTCTTCATCCTGAAACCATCGCGAACACGTCTCGCGTACAACCCGTTGAATGCCGGTATGAAGGTCGTGGATGACGGTGTGAGTGATATCTACAAACACGGTACCAACACGAACGTCAAGCCCAATCGCAATCGGACGCGGACCTGCTTTCGCAGCTTCTGCCCGACGCTCCGTCTCCTCCGCTAGTGCACGCGGACCTCGACGGTCCAGCAGGCGAGTCGCGTTCAGCAAGTCGGCTTCATTTGGATAGCACCCATCCGCCACAACCAGCGCCAACCACGCAAGGCGAGCAGCCGGTTCGCGAGATGAACCAATTGCCTCCGTGAACTCGTCGACGCCATTTCCCGTGTGAGAGTCGACAGCCGGAAGGCCCTTTAACAACCGCACACATTGATCAACTCGTAGCAGGAACGATGGGTCAAGCGTAGAGGCGCTAGAAAATGATTCGTTGGGTCGTCTAAAGCTGTCCAGGACCTCAGCCAGCGGTGGCGGGCGGGGTGAATCAAACCCTACTTCCGTTACCGACTGCCCGGTTTGATTCGTCTTGAGCGACCTTCTGCTCGGCCAGCCCGTCAAGAGGCCTCGCCACGGACTTCGACCCTTTAGCTCGGCAAGCATCGCGTTCGCGTCAAGCAGTCGCTGATGATATCCATCTCGTTCGTTCTCGGCCCTCCTCAGCTGCTGCGACGACCGGTTGCTGAGCTGGTGAGCCAGTTGCAACTCGGCCTCCATGGCGTCTCGCTCTCTGCGAATCGCGCCAAGCTGATCGATGAGAAACTCATCACTTGCGTGGCGGTGGTCCAGCGGCTCCGGAGGGTCTGCACCTTCAGTCTGGCTGGGCACCGTTGTCCACTCCTCCTCCGGCCCTAGGCTAGAAGGCACTGGCGCCGCTTAGGATATTCAGCCGCCCACTAACCTCGGGAACAGTCAGCATCCCGGGGTGTCCACCCCACCCGACAAGCACTTTCGCAAAGTGATCGATGGCCGATACAACCGGTCGAGTCGTGCTGGCCTCAACTGAGATCTGGGCGAGACGTTTAGCGTAATTGGTCGCATTAAACGTTGCCTGCGCCCACTCGTATGCGCGTGCGGCGACGGAACCTCGGAGCTCGGGATCGTCATAAAGCCGTTCAAGGGCGGTTTGTAAATCATTGAGCTCATCAACAGCGTCGATCTTGATGGCGCAGTCAACGGGGATCTCGCGGTAGAAACCGTCATTCACTACGATGAGAGGACGCCCGCTCAGCATCGCTTCGATAGCTGAAGCGGAAGCCGCCTCAAGACACGGGATTCGCAGACAGCTGATGATGTGCGCTCGCTGCATCGCTTCGGCCAGAGCCTCGTCACTGACTTCGCCAGACACGACAAGGTCAACACCTGAGTCGACAGCTATATTCGTAAGCCTCGCCACTTCCGCAGGGGCAATCCGTCCGACCAATTCGTAGGTCACGCTCGCCTTCAGCGTCGCGCTGCGGCCGATGGAACAAATCACCGACTCCACACGCTTATTGGCGTTGATGTCGCCGATCGTGATCACTCGACATCGTTTTCCGGGTGCTGCGGGCGCCGGGCGCCCCTCAGCTCCAGCGTAAGGAAGCGCCGCTACCGCTATTGGTCCCGGGCAAGACTCGGCAGCCTTCTCAGCTGCCCACAGGCTATGAGTAAGCACAGCTGTCGCCTTTGCGCATACCCACTCGGTAAGCGGCATGACTGCGTGGGCGTCGTCAACTAGCGAGCCGGCTGCAGCGCTGGCGAAGTACCACTCAGCTCGCTCGATCCCATACCAGTCGGCCAAAAGCACCCGAGCACGTGTTGGCTCAACGTGAGCCCATCCAAGAAACAGATGACCGAGAAACACGTCGTGTAGACAGACCACCCCCGGTGCGATATCCAACCAGCTGAGTGCCCCTTCGTGGTAGTCGAAGTTGTTGCCAACATGGAACACCAGCGAATCGGCCTCATGAAGCGCTTTCGAGACGCTCTCGTCATCGCGCCACCACAGGAGGACCCCACCGAAATCATGGGTGTCGGCCTCCGTCAGGTTCGAGCTTTCGGTACCTACTACAACCATCTCGTGCCCGAGTTCGGTCAACTCCCGCGTAACCATGGCAGCGACCCGGGCAATAGCTGAGCGACGAGTAACAGGCGTGAAGACTACGATCTTCATGGCAGCAGAGCTTCCACAACGCGTTCCCAGTTCGAGCCGAATCCGCGCCAATGCTCCCGAAGGTTTTCACCATAGTTCCGGGCGCGCTCCACGCTCTCGAAGACGGCGCGAAATGCGACTGCCAGCCCGGCTGCAGTCGCGGGCGCGGACCAACCGGTTTTGTCATCCACAATCATCCGCAACACGCCGCCGCTGTCTACCGTCGTTACGAGGGGTTTAGCCGCCGTGGCTGCCTCCATGGCCACGTAACCAAGGGAGTCCTCGTCGAAAGGAACGTATGCAACAGCGAGCGCTCCGTTCACGTAGTCGGCGTACTCTCGGCGGCTGAGCATGCGAAGGTCCAGAGTCACTCGGTCACCGACCTCCAACTCCTCGACGAGCCGTTCGATTCGTTGTTGATCTGCCACAGAGTCGGCGGGGCCAGCAATTACAAGTCGCACATTCGAATCGCTACTCGCCAAGGCTTCCACGAGGAGATGCTGGCGCTTCATAAGGTTGACACGTCCGCCACAGAAGATGTATCCGCCGTACTCACCTCCGGTGAACAGTTCAGGGTCATTAACTGGTGGGCGCAGCACGGTCGAGGCGAAACCGTTGTACTTCATTAGTCGCGCGCTCGTCACCTCAGAATTCGTATAGATAGCTCGGCACGCTTTGAAGCACTCCTGATCGGCGCCCGCGATCAGCGTGCGAATCTGCTCTCCCTCAACCCCTGACGGCAAGTTTGTCTGACCGGCGTCGAATAGATCGTAAGCCTGTCGGTACTGATGAAGCAGCCAAAGGGTCTTACTGGGATGCCGCACGAGGTAAGCCGGGAACTTCAGTGCGATCACATGATCGACATTCGCGACCTCGATGGCATGAGCGAGCAGCATCTGGGCGGGTATCACTCGGGCTGGCTCCCACTGGAACGGGACCCGCACTACCTCGGCTCGATGCCCGTATGCGACGAGGTTGTACTTCAAGTTCTCCGCGAGTTCCTCAGCCCCTCCCCACACAAACGGGGCGGTGTTATTCACAACCAGAACCTTCACGATAAGAGCCGATCGAGCACGTTCGGCCAAGAGATTCCGAGAGTCGCGATCCTGACTCGTGCCTGTTCTCCCATGACTCTCGCTAACTCCCGCTCATTGAAGAGCCGATCAAACACAGCAGCGATCGCTGCCGGGCTTGGTTCGACGACAAAACCATTGATCCCATCCAGCACCAACTCGAGCACACCGCCAGAATCTGCCGTTGTAATAACCGCTTTCGCAGCATGGCTCGCTTCGAGGCTTGGATAGCCATACGAATCCTCGTCGAACGGGACGTAGGCGACGGCCAGACACGTAGCGAGCAGATCTTCCTTCTCTGTCTCGTCTATCCATCGATTGTCCAATGCAATTCGCGACTCGACACCAAGCTTCTTCGCCAAACATATGAGGCCATCTACATAGTTTGCATCGGAACCCAATCCAGCGAGCCGCAGCCGAACCGCACTCTTCGTCTGGCCCATCGCCTCAACCAAAAGGTGCTGCCGTTTGTGGTGCTCAACCCGGCAAACGCAAAGAATCTCGTCCCCGTAACCCTCACAGCGGAATCGCTCCGGGTCCAGTATCGGTGGATAAAGGACCTCGCTGAAAGTGTCATTAAAGGCCAGGAGTCGATCAGTTACTACCTGCGAATTGGAGAACACCTTCGTGGCCTCCCGAAGCCCCAAGGTATCCACTGCGTGAAGAGCGTCACGGATCGCAAGGTGATGAGGGTCTCCCGGAAATCCACGATAGCGGGAATCCCAGAGGTCGTAGAAGACGCGAATATGATGGATGAACCAGAGAACCTTGTCCGGATGATGAATCAGGTGTGCTTCGGGCCTGAAACAGATCACACGATCCGCACCACTGAGGTCGATTAAGCGCAGCGCAGCAATCTGGCGGAAGATTAGATCTGGGCTATCAACCCACGGAATGAGTATCTTCTCCACATCGTGACCGTCACGCGACAGCATGACCTCCAACCAGTCAACAATATTGTTGGCACCACCCCCAGTGAACGGGACGTAGGTTGAGAAGAGAATGACCCTCATTGCACTGAAAGCGCTCTTGCCAGGCTTTGCGCAACGCGCTGGATGTCTGACCTGCTCAGCTCGAGATGCGTCGGGAGATTCAGACCACGTTGTGACCAAAGATCTGCGACCGGATAGCTGCGATCCTCTTGATACGGCGGCAAGGTGTGCATCGGGTAGAACACTGGCCGCGTTTCGATTCCATCGCTATCCAACATGGCCATAACTGAATCTCTTCTCGCCTGGTCCCCATCACGGAGGTAGACGGTGTACAGCCAGCACACGGAACTCGCCCAATCCGCGTCGACCGGCAAGACAAGGCTGTCCGTCATTCCAGAAAGCGCGTCGGTGTACCAGTCAGCTAGCTCCGCACGCCGTTCAATCGCATGATCAATTCGCTCCATCTGCGCGAGCCCGAGCGCTGCCTGGATATTCGTCATCCGGTAATTGAAACCCACTACAGGAAACCAGTAGCGCCGATCTGGGTCGACACCTTGGCCACGGTAAAGACGCAGCCGTTGTGCAAGCTCGCCGTCACTCGTAGTGACCATGCCGCCTTCCCCGGTAGTGATGATCTTGTTACCAAAGAAGCTAAACGTCGCACACTCGCTCAGCCCACCAACACGACCGCCGAGCACGCTCGCACCATGAGCCTCGGCGGCATCCTCGAGCACCCAGAGACCGTGCTTCGCTGCAATCGCCTTAATCGCCACCATATCCGCCGGATGGCCATAGAGATGGACAGGAATAATTCCCTTTGTTCGCGGCCCGATAAGCTTGGAAACATGGGTTGGATCAATATTCATACTTCCAATTGTTGCGTCAGCAAAGACTGGAATTGCCCCACAATATCGAACCGCATTTGCGGTGGCGATGTAGGTTACAGTGGGGACAATAACTTCGTCTCCATGACCGACCCCCAGTGCAACGAGAGCAACATGCAAGGCAGTGGTGCCGTTGTTGACCGCGATTGCGTGATCGACCCCACAGAAATCTGCAAACCGCTCTTCGAAAGCTCCGATGTATTTCCCGATAGATGAGATCCAGTTGGAGTCAATGCAGTCGAGCACGTAGGCACGCTCGTTCCCCCCGAGAGTCGGTTGGGCGACGTAAATGCGATTCATAATGGTTGATCTCCATCTAGTTTTTGTGTACTTCGCCCTGGCACACCTTTGCAAAGAGCCCCGTCTGGCACATTCGCTACGACCACCGCGCCTGCGCCAACCACGGCTTCAGTTCCGATCGAAATGTTAGGCAGGACGATCGTTCCCGCACCTAGAAATGCCCAGTCAGACACCCTCACTCCCCCCGCAAGCCCGCATTGGGGCGCCACATGCACACCGCGGCCAAGGACACAGTCATGATCGATTGTTGCGCCGGTATTGACGATGCACAGGTCATCGATTCGAGCCTCTGCGTTCACCACTGCGGTGGGCATAATCACTACGCCCTTTCCGATCTTGGCGCTGGGAGAAATGACGGCGCTGGGACTGATAGCGGTAACCAGTTCGAACCCGAGGCTGACTGCCTCAAAAGCCAGTCTTGACCGCGTCAGGTTTTCTCCCAAGGCCACAAAGATCCGCCTGTAGCCCGACGCGGCGAGTTCTGCCAGATATGCGTCGCCGAGCAAAACTTCAACTCCGACGCACCACCTTAAGGGTGAGTCACCATCTGCCACACAGAAAGCAACTCGTTCACCCATCGATTGGAGGATCTCCACACAAACCTTCGCATGTCCCCCAGCGCCAATGACAACCACGTCAGCGGTCATCGGCCAACCGCTCCCATACAGGAGACTGTGTTGCAGCGAAGAGCAGGTTGGTCGATTCGACATCGGCGAGCTCCTCGATGCTCGCGGTACTCAGACGACCAGTAACGGGATCGATGACCCTTCGGTCGAACCCCAGATTGGTAAATGAGTCGAGCCACGAGGCAGCCGAGTGCCCGGACCGGTACAGGTGGCTCGGCCCGAACTCGACGATAATCGCGATCTTTGGATTCTCGGCGACAATTCGCCTTGCTCCATTCAGAACCTCTAACTCCATTCCCTCAACGTCGATCTTTATGAGATCGACCGTATCCAGCGGAGCAATGACATCATCCAAGCGCACGACGGGCACCTTGACCGGCGGGGAAGAGGCCGATACGAGGTCGTCCAATTCGATGAGCGAATGATGCGCGCTCACACGGCCAACGAAGAGGTCTTTCTCGCCTGGCTGGTCGGAGACTGCTTCCTGGTGGACATCACAGAACGAGGCCAAGCCATTCATCATCACCGTGCGTTTGAGAAGCTCGCTGGTCCGAGGAAATGGTTCGAAAGCGATGACCCTACCGTTGCCTTGCATTGCGTGAGCTGCGCAAAGCGTGTGAACACCCACGTTGGCACCCACGTCGATAAACGTATCCCCTGGCTTAACGAGTCGGCGAATGACCAGTCGAGTTCCTGGCTCAAGATCACCGCTGTCCACCAGTGCCATGAGGACCGCGTGGTCGTCGGCATCGACCAGCACGTAGCCGGATTCGGTACGAACCAGGATTGCCCCGTCGGAAACAGGTACGGCTGAGCGGCGCGCTGCGATGTAGGCGTGTTGCCCGACGACGTAGGCCTGTTCCCCAAGGGTGTCAACCTTTTCGCTCAGCGATACAACCATCGATCGCAAGGCAGCGGCCTCCACCTCGGAGGCGGTATGGCGGGCTATCTCTGCTGCAAGGGCCGCCTGAAGCGCTATTCTTCCTGCGTCGTCGCGTAGCGCCGCGTCGTCAAGCGTCTGCTGCAACACGTCCTGCGCCCGCTGAGTTACCCGGATCAAGAGGGCCGTGTGTGCTCTCATCTCCTCACTCGCTCGGTCGGCGTACTGGGCCGCTAGTGCATAACCATGGACAAACTCCGGCCGGGTTTGGGCACTCACCTCACCAGCGACAAGACCTCTGGTCCTGCGGACTACTGGCCGCAATGCTGGCAACGTGAAGTTGAATGCACGCTTGGCCGACGATCGCAGCACGCTCCGAGTTCTCCTACGCCACGAAAACGGCTGCGTCGAAGTCTCCGTCTCGACCACATCGCTCTGCAAGACTTCGACTGCTTTCAGACGGCCTTCTCGGATGTACGCATGCTTGAGCGCCACTTCGACGTCAACGCCACCGCGGATGGTCTTATCCATGAGAAGCGGCACCCCCGTAGTGCGCGTAGGCCGACCTCAAGGTCAGTCCACCGATAGTTGAATCCTTCGCTGTATTTAAGGTGAGGTGCACCTACGCCATCCCATCGATCGACCATGACGGGTGCAGCGTAACCAGACTTCCCGTCTCATTCACTTTGCCCGTCATCACGTCAAAGCGGAGAGCGGCGTGGAGTTCGTCGTATACGTGTTGCCTGTTGAAATCCGTGATTGTCGTGTGAAGGTCGAAGGTACCAGGCATGAGCGCAACATCGGTCAGTACAACGTCGACGCTGCCGTCGCCCTCCAATCGTTCGGGTACGACTCCCACGTCGCGCGTGCACGGCGAGGTAATGCAGTTACCGCCGAGCGCGTCAATCGCAATCCCGAAGATCGGCCGGGGCACCGGCTTGGCCGTGCGGTAGTGCAAGCGTAATGTGACGGTGTCGCCCGTTCGGAATCGCTTGACCGAAGTCGTGCTGTCGCCGATGAACATCTCAACCCGCTCAACTTGGATCTCGCCGGAACCACGCCGCACGCTTCCATCGGTTCGATCAGTCCGGGTGCCGAGCATCCGTTCGGTGTACGCCTCGACCAGTTCGGAGGGGTCACCTTCGGCGACGAGCTTGCCGTGATCGAGCCAGATCGCACGATCGCACATGTCTCGAACAGAATTCATGGCGTGCGTGACGAGGATGATGGTGCGGCCCTGGTTGCGGAAGTCGACGAACTTCTCCATGCACTTTTGCTGGAACGAGACATCTCCCACGGCCAGTATCTCGTCGATGATGAGTAACTCGGGGTCAACGTTGATGGCGACGGCGAACGCGAGCCGAACGTACATGCCACTCGAGTAAGTCTTGACCGGAGAGTCGATGAAATTCTCTAGGCCCGAGAACTCCACAATGTCGTCGAAACGGCTTGCGATGGCCTTGCGGCCCATGCCAAGAATCGCTGCGTTCAGGAATACGTTCTCCCGCCCCGATAGCTCTGGGTGGAAGCCGGCGCCAAGCTCGAGCAGAGCTGACATTCGACGGTGCACCGCGACGGTGCCTCCATTTGGCACGAGGATGCCGGCCATGCACTTGAGCAGGGTCGACTTGCCCGAGCCGTTGTGGCCAATGACGCCGAACACTTCTCCTTCACCCACGGTGAAGGAGATGTCATCCAGCGCCGTGAACTCGTCGAAGCGGTTGCGGCCGCGTGCCACAATCAAGGCCTTGAGCGAGTTGGTTTTCTCATGGTGCAGGCGGAACGACTTCGTGAGGTGCGAGACCTCGAGGACATTGGAACTCATCGTCACATCTCTTCCGCGAAGCGGGGGGAAAGCCGATTGAAAACCCAAACCCCGACGCCCAGGGATGCGAACGACATCACTACAAGCTGTAGCCATCGGATCGGGCCGGGCATTCGTAGGTCGTACATCACCTCGTGAATCGCAGTGATGAAGCTTCCCGTCGGGCCATAGTTCGCCACAGCCTTCAGTACCCTCGGCAAGTCTGTGTTGGCTGGGTTGTAGATAACCGGCGTCGCGTAGAACAACAGCTGCGACAAGATTCCCCACAGGTAGTTCACGTCATGGAAGAACACGTTTGCGGCCGAGAGTACGAGCGCCAACCCGGTCGTGAACACGGCCAGAAGAAGGAGAATTGCGAGGAGCACCGGGAGCCACGGCAGCACCATGTTTCCGGCAAGGAGCATGGCCGCCGTTAGTAACGACACTTCGATCATCAGGGTGACGAACTGGGCCATGACGATGGAAAACACCAGGTGCTCGTGTGGAAACTGCACCTTCTTGATCAGGCTGGCACCACCCTGCACGTTGCCGATAGACGCACCGATCGTCAAAGAAAAGAAGTTGAATGGCAGGACGCCGGAGAGAAAGTAGAGCGGAAAATTCTTCAACCCGCTTGGCTCACCGACCGGCGGCACCGCCTTGAACACCTTGAGGAAGATGATCGAAAAGATGATCATCTGCGACAGTGGGTTGAACATGCTCCACGCCCAGCCGAGCACGGACTTCTTGTACCGAGTGCGAAGTTCCTTGAGCGCCAGCAGGTAGAGCAAATTGCGATGCGCCATCGCGGAACGCAGAGACATGGTGGCGGCGATCGTAGCCGACGGCCTCTTCTCGAACCGACCACCCGCCGGGGTACCGTGCCGACCCACAGCGCCAAAGCGCAAAGCAGCAGGTCGACGCTAGGCCCGTCTGCTCCGACGTCATTGAGGTAGCGGAGGAGGGCGACGGCGACGGCGGCGTCTCAATCGCTTCGTCGGGCCGGCGTCGCTCGCTGCGCCGAGCAGAGAGCCGATTTCGCGACAGGGCAACCCGCCCTCCTCGGCGTTGGGCTTTCGCGTGAGCGAACGCGTGCTCGACGCCAAGGAGGATGACCGGCAGGAATGCGACCGGAGCTCGTCAGCCAGGCGTGCGTGCCGTTGAGCGCAGCCCGCAGCGCTGAAGTAGGGCGCGGGATTCCGCAAACAGCAGACCGTTGCGAAACAGCAGTAACAGCACAAACGGCGAGAACGCACCAGATTGCATCTCTCCAGCGAGCGGTGCGCCAAGCCCCTCGAAATGATTCCAATACGGCACCTGCCCATGCGTCCAACTGACCGCTGCCGCTCGGCCGAGGGCCTCAGCCGTGAAGCCGTCATTCGGGTCAATCGTGTGCCTGCCTCGTATCGCCGACGCGTCTTGATGGGTATTGAGGCCACTCGGTTGTCATACGGCACGATGTCGACAATTCCCAGGAAGGGCATTGCGTTTGCCAGCAGAACTACCCCGATGACTGCGAGGACACACCATCGATCACATTGTGATAATCGACCACGACCAAGGCGACCTTTGTCGACGGCACCGTCTGGTAGGAACGGTCTGGCGCTCCTCGAGCGAGGCGAGCGGTCTGCGCGAACAGGCCAATGGCAATCGCCTAACAGGTACTAGCGCGTCGCAGATGTGGCGTCTGTCTAGAGCTCGGCCCGCGGTCCTACAGCGCCGACGGACTCCAGGTAG
>JANMCE010000399.1:0-10980 GCA_031360915.1 Actinomycetes bacterium
GGCGAGAACCGGGGTGGTGGCAGCGCTCACGTCAACGCCACTCATCTGGTTCACCCGCTGCCCGCTCTCATCGAGCGCTTCACCGCCATGGGTGTCGACATACTTCACGCGGCCGGTTGCGAAATCAACAAACGGCTGCCCGAGCTGGACCTGGCACTGTGCGGCGAGGTTCGCCTTGACCTATTCACCGAGCCCGCCGATGCGTTGTCGCCCACAGCCACTCCGGTCACGTCGAAGGCCATCACCACCAGCCGTTTCATGTGGTTCGGCGACCCGGCCACCGGCACTATGCAGCCTCCCAAATTCGGCGCCCGGCTATCCACCACTTTCACGCCAGATATCGACGGCACATGGCAGTTCGGGGTCAGTTCCGTCGGTGATGCCGCGGTTGTCATCGACGGCGAAACGGTGCTCTCCAACGCCGACGTTGCGGTCGGTGGCGGGTTCTTCGGCCTCGGAAAGGGCGAGAAGATCGTGACGCAAGACCTGCAAGCCGGACGGGCCTACGACATCGTGGTGACACTGCTTCGACCGCGAACCGAGATGTCGGTATCCGGCCTGCATGTCGGGGTACAGCGGCCGGTCATCGGCGACCCGATCGAGGACGCGGCCACGCTCGCCAGCCAAGCCGATCTGGCCATTGTGATCGTTGGCACCAACGACGACTGGGAATCCGAAGGCTGGGATCGTGACACCATCGATCTGCCCGGTCGCCAAAACGAGCTGATCGAACGCATCGCCATGGTCACCGAACACGTTGTCGTCGTGGTCAATGCCGGGTCGCCCGTGGCCATGCCGTGGCTCGACGAGGTTTCTGCGGTCGTGATGGCCTGGTTCCCCGGCCAGGAGTTGGGCGACTCTCTCGCGGATGTGTTGTTCGGCGATGTGGAACCCAGTGGTCGTCTGCCGGTCACGTTCCCGAAGCGGCTCGAAGACACGCCCGCGTTTGAGCACCATCCCGGTCGCAATGGCGTGGCCGATTATGCCGAACGACGTCTCATTGGTTACCGCTGGTACGACACGGTCGGCCGCGAGCCGCTGTTCCCCTTCGGCTACGGTCTTGGTTACGCCAACGTCGAGGTGACCAGCGCAGCAGTCCGGTCGTTGTACTTGATCGATGTCACCCTGACCAACGACTCCGATCGTGACGGCCTACAGGTCGTGCAGGTCTACGCTCACCGACTGCATCGCGACGGTGTTCGGGCCGATGAGCCCGACCAGAAGCTCGTCGGGTTCGCCAAGGTGGCCGTGCCGGCTGGGGCGACGGTCACCGCTCCGGTCCGTCTCGATGCCCGTGGCTATCGAGAGTGGAATGAAACCACGAACGACTGGAACACCATTCCGGGCCGCATACAACTTCGGGTCGGGCTGTCGAGCCGAGATATTCGGGCCACGCTGGAGGTCACGCCGTAGGGTCCGCCCACGGCAAGATCGCCATGACTTTGTCTACCGGCACCTCCGTCACCACCGTCGCAACCGCCACCACCGTCGCCGCCCAAACCGAGCCGTCACCCGCGATGGCATCGCGCGCTGGCGTGCTCCAGAGTCGATTCGATCGTCGTTGGCCCGACGTGGAGCGACGCCTTCGCACTGTCTACGGCAGCATCATCGACGCGGTGCTCGCCCGTCTGAAACAGCAGATCCTCGACGCGGTCGCCGACCGAAGCGGAGCGCTCTGGAATCTTGATCACCAGCGAGAAGCAAACCCCGAGTGGTTCCAAAGCCCAACCTCACTCGGCTACGTCTGCTACACCGACCGCTTCGCCGGCACACTCGACAAGGTGCAGGATCATCTCGACTACCTTGGCGAACTCGGTGTCACCTACCTGCACCTGATGCCGCTACTGAAGCCACGCGAGGGTGAAAACGACGGCGGCTACGCGGTTGCGTCGTACGAAGAAGTCGATGCTCGACTCGGCACCATGGACGACCTCGAGGAGCTCGCCGGTGCACTGCACGAGCGCGGCATCAGCCTGTGCATCGACCTGGTCGTGAACCACACGGCCAAAGAACACAACTGGGCGAAGGCCGCCCTTGCCGGGGATCCGAAGTATCGCGATTTCTACTTTCTGTTTCCTGACCGGGTTCAGCCTGACCAGTACGAAAAATCCCTGCGAGAGGTCTTCCCCACGTTCAAGCCCGGCAACTTCACCTGGCTGCCCGAGCAGAAGACCTGGGTGTGGACCACGTTCAATGAGTTCCAGTGGGATCTCAACTACAGCAACCCGCGAGTGTTCGAAGCGATGCTCGGCGTCATCCTCAACCTCGCCAACAAGGGCGTTGACGTCGTGCGGCTCGACGCGGTGGCCTTCTTGTGGAAGCGCCTCGGCACCAACTGCGAGAACCAGCCCGAGGTGCACGAACTGCTCACGGCACTGCGGGCCCTCGTCGGCATAGCGGCGCCCGCCATGGTGCTCAAGGCTGAAGCAATTGTGTCCCCGGAAGACCTTGTGCCCTATCTCGGTGCCGGTGACCCCGAACGAGTAGAATGCGAGTTGGCATATCACAACCAGTTGATGGTGATGCTGTGGAGCAGTATTGCCACCCGTGAAGCGCGGCTGATGACCAACGCCCTTGACCGCATGGGAAAGATTCCCGAGCACGCCGCCTGGGCCACCTACGTGCGCTGCCACGATGACATTGGCTGGGCGGTCACCGATGAAGATGCCGGCTCGATGGGTTGGAGCGGCTTTGAGCATCGCCGCTTTCTGAACAGTTTCTTCTCCGGAACGTTCAAGGGGTCGTTCGCGCGCGGTGCCTTGTTCCAAGTAAATGAGCTGACCGGCGATGCACGCATCTCGGGGTCGGCCGCTGCGCTGTGCGGCGTCGAGAAGGCCGTGGCCGAGAACGACCCGGTCGCGCTGGACGAGGCGTTGCAGCGCCTCGAACTTCTCTACGCCGTTGTGATGTCATACGGCGGTACCCCACTGCTTTACATGGGCGACGAACTGGCGTTGCTGAACGACGCGCACTTTGCCGACGATCCCAACCACGCCGATGACAACCGGTGGATGCACCGCCCCGCTATGGACTGGAAGGCTGCATCGCGTCGCAGCGTCCCCGGTACGGTGGAGCATAGCGTCTTTCACACCTTCGCCAAACTGGCCGCAGCCCGCGCCATCCGACCCGAGTTGCACGGGGGCGCGACCACGTCGCTGCACCGCCTGGCTGACCCGCGCCTGTTCTGCTTTTCCCGCAAGCACCGCCAACGCGAGCCATTCTGGATGGTCGGCAACTTCGGTGACGACATGCTGACCATCGCCGATGCGTCCGTCCCGCGCTGGCAGGGGCGGGGACACCAAAGTGTGCTTCTCGGTGGCGGGGCCGACCGCTCAACCGCTGGCTGGGTGCTGCCGCCCCGCTCGTATGTGTGGCTGGTCAGCGAGTGAGTTTCCGGCTCCTCACCCGGCCGGGGCACCCCACGTTTCTCGACCTGCCGCTTGACGAGCCGATGATCGACTGGACCACCGAGCGACTCGTGAGTCCGGTGCGCGGTCTCCATCGACATGTGGTCGTCTTCGTTGCTTACGGCGATGACATGTACGCGCTCAAAGAGCTGCCCGACAAAGTCGCCGAACGGGAGTACCGCAACCTGCGTGAGCTGGTGGAACGCGACGTTCCCACGGTTGATGCCATCGGCACCATCACCGGCCGCACCGATATCGACGGCAACCCGCTCGAGGGCATCGTCATTACCCGACACCTCGACTTCTCGCTTCCGTTCCGCGTGCTGTTCAACCGTACCTCCCTCGCCGATGGCGCTCCTCTGCTGCTTGATGCACTTGCGCAGCTTTTGGTGCGGATCCATCTGGCCGGCTTCTACTGGGGTGACTGCTCGCTCTCCAACAGTCTGTTCCGCCGGGACGCCGGCTCGCTCTCGGCCACGTTGGTCGATGCCGAAACCGGCGAGCTGCACGACCGACTGTCCGAAGGCCAACGCAAGTACGACCTTGAGTTGGCGCAGTTCAACGTGGCAGCCGAACTAGCCGATGTTGCGGCCGAAGGTGGCTTCGAAGACACATTCGATCCGGCCGAAATCGCCCAGGATCTCCTCCACCGTTACGACGCGCTTTGGAACGAACTGACCTCGACCGAAGTCATTCCTCGCGGAGACAAGTACGCCATCGAGGCCAAGGTGCGACGCATCAACGAGCTCGGTTTCGATGTCTCGGAAATCACCCTGGAAGAGGTGCCCGGCGGCTTTCGGATGCGGTTCGAAACCGCAGTCGTCGAAGCCGACCATCATCGGCGTCAGTTGCAGGCACTCACTGGTCTGGACGTTCAGGAGGGCCAGGCCCGCCGCCTGTTGAACGATGTGCGCGGCTACCGCTCGTACCTCGAACGCAAGGAGGGCAAGTCGATCTCTGAGGCGCGCGCCGCCCTGCGCTGGCTGCAGGAGCTCTTCGATCCCGTGATCAGCGCGGTGCCCCAGGAGCTGCACGGCAAGCTCGAACCGGCCGAGATTTTCCATCAGGTATTGGAGCACCGCTGGTTCATGTCCGAAGCCCTCGACAAGGACATCGGCACCACCATCGCCACCCGGGACTACGTGGACAACGTGTTACGCAAGTTGCCCGAGGAACACCACGCCGCCGCCGAGGCCGAAGCCATACTATGACGACGCCCTCGGGTGCACGGTCTTTGCCTCGGAACCCTGGTTCCAACGTTGCGCAAAGTTATTGAGTACGCTAGGTACTTGACGTACTCAGAAGTACTGGTACGATGACCTTGATGACAACCCGGCACTTCGGCTCGTACACGACGGCACGGACGAACCTCCGCGACCTCCTGGACACGGCTCACACCGGCCGCGTCACCACTGTCGACCGGGAACGTGAGCGGTTCGCAGTGGTTGACGCTGACTTCCTGCGTGCACAGCTCGGCGCGCTGCGCCCATCTGGTGCGGTGGTCGCCGCAGAGGGCGGTGGATGGTCTGCGTTTCTCCCGGGAGTGCCGGTGTCCGGCGAAGGTGTGGATCTCGACGGCGCACTTGAGGATCTGATCGAGGCATTGCGCGAATACGCAGCGGACTGGAACGAGCGGCTCCTTGACGCCCCAAATCATCGCAACAATTGGGCGCTCGTCGTGCTCATCGAGTTGAGCAACGACGCCCAGCTCAAGGGCTGGCTCCTCCACAGTGAGCTGTCAGCAGCGAGGTGACTGACCGCGTCGCCAGCCGGCGCGAGCATCAGCGGTTCTGTGAGATCGAAGGATGGACCGAGGTTCGCAATGCGAGAGGCAAGCCGACACAGCACCACGTCACGTACGAACTCATGCTCGGCGATGGCCGCATCTTTCGGACCCGCATCTCACCCCCGGCGAACACCGACACATACGGCAAGAGCCTGTGGTCGCACATTCTCGACGACCAGCTCCACGTCTCCGACGAAGGGTTCTGGCAGTGTGTGGACAACAAGAACCCGCCTGACCGAACACCTGCGACCGAGAAGCCCAACACGAAGACGTTCCCCGCGAGCCTGGCGTACCAGCTCGTCAACACGCTGCATCTGACAACCGAGCAGATCGAAGAACTCACGATCGATGAGGCAGTTCAACGGATGGCCGAGTACTGGGCACAACCCCCAACCTGACGACATCGTGGACGCAACGTTCACAGTCGACGCAGAACCCGGAGGCTTCCGGTTTGACTGATTTCGGTGTAGTGGCCGCTTCGTAATGCCGGTAGATAGATGTCTTCGTACGGCGGGCGGCCGCCATCGGCGGGGTCGGGGAAGACGTCATGGATAGCCAGGAGACCACCGGGTGCAACGTGCGGCGTCCAGCCCGCGTAGTCGGCGCGGGCGGGCTCGACACCGTGCCCGCCATCGATGAACACGAACGCACACGGCATCGTCCAGTGCTTGGCTACGACAGGTGAGCGGCCGACGACGCCGATCACGATGTCTTCAAGGTCGGCGGCAAAGATGGTGTGGCGGAAGAACGGCAGCGTGTCCATCTGGCCGACGACCGGGTCGACCAGGGTGGGGTCATGCCACTCCCATCCGGCCTGATTCTCTGCGCTGCCCCGGTGGTGATCAACTGCGAACAAGACTGTTCCCGCCGCCCGTGCCGCAGCACCGAGCCACACCGTGGAGCGACCGCAGTACGAACCGATCTCGACAAACGGCAGGCCCGGACATGCTGAGGCCGCCAGCAGCGCGGCCGCATGCAACGCGTCACCCTCATCGGGAGGCATGAACCCCGTCGCAGTCAGCGCGATGTCGCGCCATGGTCTACGCGTCGAGGTCACAGGGCGCATTCTCTCCAATGACGGCCGGAACCGCGTTGTCTCCGAAGATGAAGCGATCGAACAGATGGAACTTGGCCAGCCACAGCACGCCGAAACCGGAGAGGTTGGCCACACTGACGGCCCACGCGTGCGGCGTAACCCGATACGCAAGCCAGGCAAAAACGGTGGACAGGAAGAGGCCGCTGAACGACATCGCCCAGTACGGCGCGACCTCGCCACGAAACGAATGCTGGCCCCGTTTCCGATCCCAGACCCAGTGGCGGTTGGCGAGATAGCCGGGCAGGGAAACAAGTGACACCGCAGCAAGATTGGCGGGCGCACCCTGCCAGTTCCATCGACCGACCAACAGCCACAACAGTGCTTGGGTGGCAAGAGTGCCCACCAAGGACACGCCGGCAAAGCGCAGCAAACGGCTGAGTTGCCAGCCGCGTAGGAAGCGCTGCGAAGTTGCCATCCTGCCAATTTTACTCGGCCAACTGTCACAATGCCGATCACAGCTCGCAGCGATTACGATGCGCCCGACCGAATCTCTTCTTCCAAGCGGTCAACGGAGCCCTCGTGAATGAACAAGCTGCAGTCGACGCGCTCGTGGACCTGCTTGATCTCGAAGTAATCGAGGTCAATATCTTCCGCGGTATTTCACCCGATGAAAGCCGGCAGCGGGTGTTCGGTGGTCAGGTGGCGGGCCAGGCGCTCGTGGCGGCGGCCCGCACGGTTGACAACGGCAATATCCACTCGCTGCACGCCTACTTCCTCCGGCCGGGTGACCCCCTGGTGCCGATCCTGTACGAGGTCGATCGCATCCGTGACGGGAAGAGTTTCACGACTCGCCGGGTCGTGGCCATCCAACACGGCAAGGCCATCTTCAACATGCAGGCGAGCTTCCATCACGACGAACCCGGCCTAGAGCATCAACTCGACATGCCGATCGTTCCGGGCCCGTTGACGTTGCCTGACTTCAGAACCCGAATGGCGCCGTACAGGGACCAAATCGGGGCCTGGTACGACCAGCCCCGCCCAATCGACACGCGGTACATCGGCAAGATGCCGGTGGAAAGACTCGGCAGTCAGGAGCCGTTCCAACGAGTCTGGTTAAAGGCCGCAGGCACGCTGCCCGACGACCCGGTGTTACATGCCTGCATCCTCACGTACGCGAGTGATATGACCCTGCTCGACACCACCCTGTTGCCCCACGGGATGACCTTCTGGGACGGTCGGGTGCAGATGGCCAGCCTCGATCATGCGATGTGGTTCCATCGTCCGTTTCGCGCTGATGGCTGGCTGATGTACGACCAGCACACGCCGTCCACGTCCAACAGCCGGGGCCTGGCCTACGGGTCGATCTACACCCAGGACGGCCGACTCGTGGTGTCCGTCGTACAGGAGGGCCTCATCCGCGTTATGGCCTAAGCCGTGGAGGACTCGGCGGGCGGTTCCGCCTGTGCGCCCGCGGTGGTCTCTGGCAGCGGCGACAGGGTCGTAGCCGCGGGCGAGGCGGTCGTGGGAACGGGTGCCGCTGCGGTTGTCACCGGCAGGGGTACCGTCACAGGAGCCAGGGTTGTGCGGGCGGTAGAGGTCGGCTGAGCGGTCGTGGCGGGCAAGGTGACGGTCACGATGACTTCCTTGATGGGCGCCGTGGTACGCCCGGCGGCGAATCCACCGGCAATCCCGGCCAGCAAGAGCGGCACCACCCACCAGCCACGGCGCGACGGAGCAGCCGGAGCGCGACGGTCCGACACGGTGATGAATTGCAGGGGTTCGGCACCGCCCCATTGTGATTCCGCACGCAATCGTGAACTCACAGCCTTTTACCGTAGTCGTCAGGTACCCGATGGAAGGGGTATGCCATGCCTAAGGTGGTGACATGGCCGGCGAGATCTCAGCAGTGGTGGGGGTGCAGATCACCGATCAGACCATCCGTGTGGCCCGACTTGAGTTTCGCGATTCCCCCCGTCTGACCGACGCGGCCGAATTACGACTACCGGCTGGCGTCGTGGTGAATGGTCGGGTGCAGGACGAGCACACGATCGTGCGGTTGCTCCAACGAGTGTGGCAGCAAATGACCTTTCACTGGGAGCCAGTGGCAGTCGCGTTGGGTTCGCCCGATGGCATTCTGCTCCAGCTTGACCTGGAAGAGGAGAGCAACGAAACAATCTCGCTGCTGACCGAAGTCGGTCCTGCCGCGCTCACCGAACAGGTCGTCACCCAACTCGTTCCGAGCCATCACACCATCCCGCTTGTGGCAGTCGCCTTGCGTTCCAGCGTTGACCGCATGACATCGCTGCTGGACCGGGCGGGTTTCACCGTTGCCTCGATCGACACGACACCGTCGGCACTGGCCCGCACCCAGCCCGACTTCTGGCAGTCCTCTCAGGACCTTGCGCTGCGCTACCGCGACACCAGTGGCATTTGGTCGGTGAGGGTCGGCTCGACCGTCCACGGCACGATGCGAAACGCGGATGGCGACGACGGACCACCATTGTTCGACGCAGTTGGGCTCGGCGCCGACCACTCCTTCGTGGCCGTGAGCGACCTCGCCGCGGTCGAGATCTCCGACCGGCTTTCGGCCCGGTTCACACCGGCCCAATTAGCGGTTGCCGTCGGTGCCGCGCTCGGTAGCGCGCCCGATCCACTCGTGCCGGTTGACCTTCGCCAGGCCCTTCCCCTCGACCGTGGTCGCCAGAATCTCGCGCCGGCCGAACCGGGCGAAACATGGGTCGTGGAGCTGCTCGTGCCAGCAGGCGAGAACGCCCCCTCGCGTAGGAGGTGGCGGCGATGAGCTTCTCGGTGATTGTCACCACGGTTGAGGGTGATCGCGAACTCGATCTCATCATAGAAGTTGCAGATGCAACGACAACCATGGGGCAGCTGGGCCTAGAACTCGGCCTGGGTGACGCGATCACCATTGACGGGCGCTCGGTCGAGGCCGATCTTCCGATGACGGCAAGCGGTCTGGTTGCGGGGAGTCGTATTGGTCGCGCTGGAGCGCCCGCCTCGGTGCCAAATGTTGTGGCACCGATTGTGACGTTGCACCAGATCGGCGGCCTTTCGGCAGGTGGATACGTCAGCCTTCCACCCGGGCGCCACGCCGTCGGCTCGTCCGGACCCGCCCGTTCCGAGCTGCAGGAAGGCATAGTCGCGGCGCCGCGATTTCACCTGGATGTCACGGCATCGGGTGAGGTGTCGTTGATCACCACGTCGGTTGATCGGGTCGTGGTTGACGGCGTCCCGGTGCCCGAAGTCAGGGCCCTCCGGCCCGACAACATCATCGATGTCGGTAGCGCGTTGTTTCGAGTGGCTCCGTTCCCGACGGGTCGGCGACGTTTTGGCAATGCTGAGGGCCGCATAGCGATCAACCTTCCGGGGGCTGTCGAGGCCACCGAGCCGCCCGAATACGTCACGCCACCCAACGTCGACAGCTTGCGTCGTCGTGAACGAACCGCACTGCAGCAATCAAGCCATCCCGTGCACGCCACTTTCCGCGCTGATCTCGCTCGAGCTCATCAATCGGCGACAACTCGCGCCCGTCGGATGCACGCCGATACTGGCGACCTGCGCCAAGCAGTCTGCGTGGCCAACCCCGACCTTTGGACCCGACGCTCCGATATGCCCATCCAACTCGGCTACGGCGACATCAGCTGGACCGAAGCGCTTACACCCGGCAGCCAGTCCCCCGACGAGCTCTCGGGCGTGCTCAGCCGCTTCTCACGGTTGCCGTCGGTTCCGCTCACTGTCGACCTGAGCGACAGTGGCCTTCTCACGTTGGCCGGCCCCCGCCATGCACTGTTGTCTGTCGCTCGGTGGATCATTGTGCAATCGGCCAGCCGAACCGATCCGGCATCGCTGTCGATAAGCATGGCGTCATCGGCGCCTGGCCTTTGGGAGTGGATGAAGTGGCTGCCGCACTGTGCAGCGGTGGGCAGTGACGTCGAGTTGATCATCGCCGACGGCGCGGCCATCACTACCCCTCCGCACGGCAAAACCCGACTCGTCGTGCGACTGCTCAGCGAACTCGAAGCCGCCCGGGCCACCGCGCCCGTCACCAGAGTTGACGCTGACGGCCATATCCACCTCGCTGGCGTTGACGGTCTGGCCACGGGACTGAGCGAATCAACGGCACTGGCCTGGGCCCGATCACTCGCTCCGCTGGTCGTAGCCAGCTCCCCTTCCACCGAGCCGCCTGCCCTACGACTCGACCGCGTCTGCGGACTCACCGAGGGCGACACCATGCCCGACGACATCGTTTCTCGCTGGCGCACCACCGTGGCCGCCGGTACCGCGCTCGTTCCGTTTGGTGCCGGCCGACAAGGTCTCGTCGCACTCGACCTGGCTACGACAGCTCACTTCGTGGTCAGCGGGCCGGCCGGATCGGGCCGGAGCACCGCGTTGGCCAATCTCCTTTTGTCGTTGGCGCTCAATCACCCGCCGGACTCGGTCGAAGTGATCGCCATCGACGCTGGCAGCGAGGGCACCTTCGATCGTCTCTGTAACGTGCCTCACCTACGCACCTGGATCGTCGGCCTTGACGATCTTCGCACCACCGACACCCTTGAGCGACTGGCGAGCAGCATGTCTTCCAACGGCGTGCGCATAAGCAGCCGACGCACGGTTGTCTTTGTTGATGATGCAACTACATTGGCTGCGGCCGTGCCCGGCGCAGCGGCGGCCTTGGCGAAACTGGGCCAGCGGTCTGTCGGTGGCCCGCACCTGATACTGGCCACTCGTCGCCC
>JANMCE010000410.1:0-4219 GCA_031360915.1 Actinomycetes bacterium
ACGACATCACCGACCTTATGGGCGACCGTGACGACCGATGCAGCAGCGCCATTCGACATGAGATTCAGGTCGGCTCGGGCGCCGTCGAATCGGCCGCCAATCGACCCGGTCACGACCGTGCTAGTCGTTGCGATCGGCCGCAACCTCGGCCTTCAATGTTTGGAGTTGTGCTTCGAGTTGTGCGATACGACTATCGACTTCCGACATCTCACTACCTCCCGTTGTGAGGCCCACCCAGTGAAGACCTCAGGAGAGAAAGGTAATCAACCGTTGTGTGACGGACTTCGCCACCGTTCTCGCTGGCGGAACGGCGCAGGCACAACCGGGTCGGCCATGCCGCTACAGTGACGTTCGGCACAGAGTGCCGTGGGGATTGGTTGCGTCACGTCGCCAACAACATACTGACGAGGGAAACAGCTAGATGAAGCAAAGCACCGATCGCATTCTCACCACGCACGTGGGGTCGCTTGGCCGTCCGCACGCGCTGCTCGACATCATGCGCGAACGTGAGCACGATCGTCCTTACGACAAGAAGGCGCTCGATGCCGAAATCACACAGGCCGTCGCCGACCTGGTTGCCAAGCAGCTATCCAACGGCATCGACATCGTTGCCGACGGAGAGATGAGCAAGGTGTCGTTCCTTGGCTATGTGAAGGATCGACTTGGTGGCTTCGAGATCGACAACGGCCCGAGCCGTCTGGCGCCCACATGGCAGGCCGAAGTCGACATGTTCCCTGAGTACTACGAGGGCTATTTCAAGAAGTACTCGTCGGCCATCAGCCCACTGAAACGCATCGTGTGTAAGGGCCCGATCAGCTACGTCGGTCAAGAACTTCTCGCCATCGACATCGCAAACCTGAGGGCAGCAACCAAGGGTAAGCGCAAGGTGGCTGACATCTTCATGCCGTCCTCGGGCCCGAGCGGGTTCGGTTCCAACGACTACTACAAGACGCATGAGGAGTACCTGCATGCAGTGGCCGAAGCCATGCGTGAGGAGTATCTCGGCATTGTGGAAGCCGGCTTCATTCTGCAGGTCGACGACCCCTGGCTCATCGACATGCTTGCCGATCCGCACAAGTCGCTCAAGGACCGCAAGAAGGCCGCCACGATCCACGTGGACGCGCTCAACAACGCGCTTCGCGGTATCCCGAAGGACAAGATCCGTCATCACACCTGTTACGGCCTGAACCACGGCCCGCGCCTCACCGATATCCCGTTGAAAGATGCGCTCAAATTCACCTTCCAGATCGCGGCCGGTGCGTACTCGTTCGAAGTAATGAACCCGCGCCACATGCACGAGTGGACGCACGCCGCCGAAGTGGGTGTACCGGATGACGCCATTCTCATTCCCGGTCTGCTCGGTCACGCCAACAACTACGTGGAGCACCCCGAACTGGTCGCTGAGTACATCATGCACTACGCCTCCATCGTTGGTCGCGAGCGCGTTATTGCCGGTGCCGACTGCGGGTTCTCGTCTCGTGCAAGCTACGCGCCAGAGGTGCACCCGACCGTGGTGTGGCCCAAGTTCAAGGCGCTGGCGCAGGGAGCGGCCATCGCAAGCAAGAAGTTGTGGGCCACCAAGTCGGCGAACTCAGCCAATCCCGTCGCCAAGACGGCAGCGAAGAAGACAAAGGGGAAATGATGAGCAGCAAGACGTACGGGCCAGAGGCCTTTCCAACGGCCGATCAGATCGAGGGGTTCTGGTCGTTCGACAAGATGCACGCGCCCCGGCCGATCACGCCGCTGTCGAGTCAGATCATTCTGCCGACGCTGAGCGAGGGGTTCACAAAGGCGCAGGCCGAATACGACTCGCCGATTATCACCGAAGACAAGTGGATCAACTATTACTACTTCGCTTCGTTCGGTCCACATCGGGATCCGGAGGTCGTCGCTGATCGCCTGAGCCGCTATGAAACCACGCTGGCCAGGCAGTTCCCGCTGGTGGGTCCGCGCTGGGAGAACGAGTGGAAGCCACCGCTTATTGAACTGGTGGAGAAGAACAAGCGGGCTGACTGGAGCAAACTCAGCAATGCCGAGTTGATCCCTCAGTTCGACTGGTTCCACCAGCACATGGCGCATCAGTGGTACGTGCACGGCCACATCAACTTCGCGCTGCTTGCGGCTGCGGCTTTCTGCGATATGTACGACGAGATCGTGTCGCCCACCGACGTCACCGAGTCGTATCAATGTCTGCAGGGCTACCACACCCGATCGGTTGATGCCTCCAAGGCGCTCTGGAACCTCGGTCGTCTTGTACGCAACGACGCCACCTTGCATGCGGCATTCAAGGACACGCCACCCAAGGAATTGATGGGCGTGCTCGCCCTGTCGGAGCCAGGTAAGAAGTTCCTGGCGGAGTTCGACACGTATCTGTTCGAGTTCGGCTGGCGTTCGGACGCGGTGTACGACATGGCCGACATCACCTGGATCGAGGACCCCTCGATTCCGCTCGGCGCGCTCGGCGGCTACATCGATCTTTCCGACTCAGAAAACCCCGACCAGCATTTGGCGAAGGCGGTCTCTCGCCGTGAGAAGCTCATGGCTGCAGCACGGGCCAAGATTGCCGACGATCCCGAGAAGTCAGTTGAGTTCGAGAAGCGTTTCGAAGCAGCCAGTTACAATTTGCCGCTCACCGAGGACCACGCGTTCTGGATTGACCAATCGGGTATTGCAGTTTTCCGTCGTTTCGTGATGGAGATCGGTGCGCGGTTGGCAGTCAACGGTTCGATTGCAACATCCGACGACGTGCATTATCTGTTCCCCGACGAGTTGAAGGCCGCGCTCACGAGTGGCGGCGACCATAAGGCCGTTGTGGCCGAACGTCGTGCCGAGATGGCGGAATGGGCCAAGGTGCCGGTGCCGCCAGTGTTGGGCACGCCGCCGCCCCCTCCCGCTCCGGGCGAAAAGGGCGACCCGTTCATTGAAGCCGTGGTCGTCCGCCTGCTCGGCATTACACCACCCAACGAAAACACCGACCCGATGCTCGTCACCGGTGTCGCTGGTTCGGGTGGTGTAATCACTGGCAAGGCTCGCGTGGTGAAGTCGCTGAACGAAGCAAGCGACGTGGACGAAGGGGACATCATCGTGTGTGAGATGACGCTGCCGCCGTGGGTGCCGTTGTTCTCCATCGCATCAGCGTTCGTCACCGACACCGGCGGTGTGCTCAGCCACTGCGCCATTGTTGCCCGTGAGATCGGTATCCCGGCTGTGGTTGGCACCCAGATCGGGTCCAACGTCATCAAGACGGGGCAGACGATCACGGTCGATGGCAATAAGGGAACCGTCCGGATTCACCCGTAACCTGTAGCTCATGTGCCAAGCCTCCGACGTGCTCCGCGAGGCAGCCGCACTCCATCCTGACGTTGCGGCGCCCGTTGTATCTTCACCAATACGGCGGGCGCCTCGACGCGCTCGGGAGGGGTCGAACCGCCTGATCCTGCTCGGCACCGCTGGCGGCGGAAACCCGAAGAACACGCGGTTCGGGTTCTCGAATGCGGTCGTCGTCGGCGAGACGGCCTACATCATCGACTGCGGTGAAGGGGTTCATCATCAGGCATGGAAGTCGGGCATCAGCATGCACCCGTCCCGTCGCCCTGTCGGTGGTTCGACAATCGCGGCCATCTTCCTCACCCATCTGCATGCCGATCACGTCATTGATTACGCCAACCTGTTGATGGGTTTCTGGCCGGTCCAACCGGTGGAGGTGTTTGGTCCCGGCGAAGCGGGCCTGCCGATCACCACCTATCCGCCCGGACGAGTGGTCGACCCGCTTTATCCCGAAGAACCAACCCCCGGCATTCGGGGGTTGACCGACCACCTGTTTCGGGCCTTCGCGTACAACATCAACACCCGTATCGCCGACGAGGGTCGTCACGACGTGACCAAGATGGTGAACGTGCACGAGATCGGCGTGCGCCATGGTTCGTACGTGCCCGATATCGATCTCGGCGTTGTTGCCAGTGGCGCGTCGATGGCGTCTTGCGCGCCTGCGATGGACCCGGTGATCATCTATCCCACCGATACCAACGGTGTACAGATCAGCTGCATTCTGGTGCAACACGCGCCGGTGTTCCCGGCTATGGCCTACCGAGTCGACACGCCAACCGGCTCGATTGTGATCTCGGGCGACACCGGGCCGTGCGACAACGTGGTGCGTTTAGCGGAGGGTGCCGACGTGCTGGTGCACGAGGTCATTGACGTGGCGTTTCTGGCTGAGCGA
>JANMCE010000427.1:0-6578 GCA_031360915.1 Actinomycetes bacterium
GGTGCTCTTTGGTGAGTGTCGCGCCGGTGATGACTTGGTTCGAGTGACCGACAACGGGCGCAAGCCGGGCGACGAGCGCGTCGGGTGAAACACCGGCGCGAGCGGTGACGGCGATGGCGTCGATCTGGCCGGGTGCGTTGAGAACGGCTTGGGCAGTGACGTCGTCGAACAGCACGACCGAGAACGCACCCAGCCGGTCGGCATTCCCGAACCGCACCGTGCCGACCAGCGTCGCGGGGCGCGGTTCACCTCTCGAAAGCACCGTCGTCGTGTCGCCAACCTGAAGACCGGCTTCTTCGGCGTAGTGCTGGTCAGTGGCGATTTCGTTGGGTCCGGCCGGGGCACGCCCGCTACCGATCGTGAATGGGTTCAACGCGGGCACAGTCACCCAGTTCATGCCGCGTACACCCGGGTTGAACTTGCCAACGGCTTTGCCGGCCTTGTCCACAATCTGGGCATAGCCCGACACCTCGATAGTGGCCTGGTCGACGCCGTCCACTTGGCGAACCGTATCGATGAGGCTGACGTCGAGGGGGTGTCCCGTTTCGCCGTAGCCGAGGGCGATCGGGCTGGTGGCGCGGACGTAGGCGTCGGTGCCGGCGTCGGCTCGAGTGAGGACGCTGTTGAAGGTGGCTTCGATGGTGTCGGTCAAAATGAGGGTGCCGGCGAGAAACGCCACACCCAAGATGACCGCAAATGAGGTGGCGAGGAGGCGCAGTTTGTTGGCGGCGAGTTGCTTGATGGTGAGGGTAGTGATCATGGCGGTTCAGCTCCCGGAGTTCTTGAGGCGGTCGAGGACGGTGACAGCAGTGGGGTCGGCGAGGTCACCGACGATGTGTCCGTCGGCAAGGAACACGGCCCGGTCGGCGTAGGCGGCGGCCGTCGGGTCGTGGGTGACCATCACGACGGTCTGGTCGAGTTCACGGACTGCGTTGCGCAGAAAGGTGAGTATCTCCGCGCCGGCCCGTGAGTCGAGGTTGCCGGTGGGTTCGTCGGCGAAGATGATCTCGGGACGCGATGCGAGCGAACGGGCAACGGCAACACGTTGCTGTTGTCCACCGGAAAGTTCCGACGGCCGGTGCGTCAGCCGGGTGCGCAATCCGACCGTTTCGATCACATGGTCGAGCCACACCTTGTCGGGTTTGCGTCCGGCGAGCGACATCGGGAGCGTGATGTTCTCGAGCGCGTTCAAGGTGGGAATGAGGTTGAACGATTGGAACACGAACCCGATGCGATCGCGGCGCAGCAATGTGAGTTCCTTGTCGCGCAGCGTCCCGAGGTCGATGTCGCCGATCCGGATCGAACCCGACGTGAGCGTGTCGAGCCCGGCGAGGCAGTGGAGCAGGGTCGATTTCCCGGAACCGGACGGGCCCATCATGGCGGTGAACCGGCCGGCTTCGAACCCGACGCTCACGCCGTCGAGGGCGCGCACGACGGCGTCACGGGTTCCGTAGGTCTTGGTCGCTTCGCTAGCGACCGCGACGACACGGCGTCCGGTGATGGGCAGGGTTGGTGGTGTGAGGACTGCGGTAGTTGTCATGGGATCACCATGCGCCTTCACGGCGGCGGCGACATCGGGCCAGCGACTGTGCCGGGAAGCTGGCGTATGTGGTTCGCCGGTCCGGGCGTCGCTCTTCAGATGCATAGCGATCTCATCCTCTCGGCCGATGTGCACGGCGACCGGGACGGGTTACGGTCAGTTGATGCGACCCGTGCGCGTGCACATCTGGGACTGGGCCCTCGCGGGTGCGATGATCACTGCTGCACTGGTCGCACTGGTCACCCGGATCGATGTGCAGGATTTCGACGCCTCCCGCTTCCGAGCAGACACGTGGTGGAGTTGGGCGGTGACGATCGCCATCTGCGCCAGTCTCGTCGGGCGGCGTCGGTGGCCGTTAGGGTCGTTGGCCGTCGGGCTCTCGCTGATGCTGCCGCTCGAACTCGGCGAGCACCGCGACAGCATCGCCTTCTTCGCATTGGTCATCGCGTTGTACAGCGTGGCGGCGCATCTCCAGATGCGGCTGGCCTGGCGAGGCATCGCGATGTTGGGAGCCTTGTACATAGCGCTAGAGCTCGGCGGCACGACGATCATCAACGTCGCACCGATCGCCGGCCCCACCTTTTTCGCGACCGGGTTCGCGCTCGGTCGGATGCGTCGACGCTCCCGCGCTCGTCAACACCGCCAGGTTCAAGCCGCGATCGAACGGGCCGCCGCCGCGGTCGAGACTGCCGACCTAGCCGCCGCTGGGGAACGGCTCCGCATGGCCCAAGAACTCCACGATGTGGTCGCGCACTCGTTGAGCGTCATCGCCGTCCAAGCTGGCATCGGGGTCCACCTCATCGACCGCGAACCCGCCGAAGCCGAAAAGGCACTCGACGCCATTCAAACCACCAGCGCCACCGCAACCGGCGAGCTTGCCCGCCTCGTTGGCATTCTGCGTGACGGCAGCGCACCAAATGACATGTGCGCTCCGTCGCTCAACGACGTGACCGCCCTCGTCGCACAGATCCGTACCGCAGGCGTGCCCGTTTCACTCAGCGTCGAAGGCGACCTGCAAAGGTTGCCCGCCGGTGTCTCGCTGGCGGCGTATCGGATCGTGCAGGAAGCGCTCACCAACGTGGTCCGCCACGCTGGTCGCGCCAACTCGACGGTGACCATTCGGGTGCACGACGAACTCATCGACCTGCTCATCGACGACGACGGGCGCGGCACCACCACGGCACTCGACGCCGCCGGCCGCAGCGGTGGCAACGGCCTTGTCGGCATGCGCGAACGAGCCCAGATGTACGCCGGAGACCTCAGCTGTGGACCGCGGCCAGGTGGCGGGTTCCGCGTCCACGCAACACTGCGACCGATCATGAGCTCAGTAACGAGCGACCTACACACGAAGCCGACCGTGGGCTCGACCATTGCGCCCGCGCCCGACGTTGTTCGGAAGCGGCCGCAGCTCCCACCGTGGCTGTGGGACGTCATGCTCGCTGGGCTCATGACCATGCTCGGGGCGCTCGACATCTTCAAATCCAACCCGCCCGCCATCGGGCCTCAGCTCGCACCAACCGATCGCTGGGCATGGCTCCTGCGAATCACGTGCGGCCTGATGCTTGTCGGCAGGCGCCGATACCCGACCTTCACGCTGGCGGCCACCTGGCTGATCGCTATCGCGCTGGCGCTCGGCAACTACCAGTTGGGCGTCTCCATCTTCATCCTGTGGATCGCGCTCTACACGGTCGGCAGTTACGCCAGCACCTACAAGCTCATAGCTGGAGGTATCGGCTCGTTGATCGGGATGACTGTCGTGGCCTGGACGAAACCAGCCGACCTGACCGCTACCGGCGCGGCGTGGATCGGTTTCATGTTCGCCGCCGCCGCCGTCGCCGGTTACGTCGCGCGTCGTGACCGTGAGCGCCTCAACACCGATCTCACCGAACGAGAGAGCAGCGCCGAGGCAGCCACACGCCGCGCCCTGCTCGACATCACCGCCGAACGCCTCCACATCGCCGACGAACTCAGCACCGTCATTACCCGCGCGATGCACACCATCGCGCAGCACGCCGGAACTGGATCACAACTCGTTCGAACGGATTCCGCCGCCGCCCGCAAAGACCTCGAAGCGATCTCGACGATAAGCCGTGACGCCCTCAACGACCTGCGCCGCCTACTGAAACGCATCCGCACCGACACCCAACCGGTCGTTTACCGGCCCATCGCGTCGGCCCCTTCCCTCGTTACCACCGGCGAAACTCCATGACCGCCCCGATCCGAGTCGTGGTCGCCGACGACCAGGCCCTCGTCCGCAGCGGCTTCCTCGCACTTCTGCGATCCGAAGATGGCATTGATGTCGTCGGTGAAGCAGCCAACGGCCACGAAGCCGTCACGATCGCCAAGGCCAAGCGGCCCGATGTGATTCTCATGGACATCCGCATGCCCGAAATGGACGGCCTCGAAGCAACGAGACTGATTACCGCGGACCCCGCCCTGGCCGCTGTCCGCATCCTCGTACTCACCACCTTCGACCTCGACGAATACGTCCACGAAGCACTCCGCGCCGGAGCGTCAGGGTTCCTCCTGAAAGACACTCTGCCACCAGACCTGCTCGCAGCCGTTCGAATCGTCGCTACCGGCGACGCCCTGCTCGCCCCCAGCATCACCAGACGACTCATCGAAGACTTCGTCCGACGACCAATCACCCAAACCGCCGACCCGCGGCTCGACCAACTCACCGCACGAGAACGCGAAGTACTCACCGCCGTCGCCAAAGGCCTCTCGAACGCCGAACTCGCCGAAGAACTCTTCATGAGCCACGCCACCGCCAAAACCCACGTCAGCCACCTCCTCACGAAATTCGCCGCCCGAGACCGAGCCCAACTCGTCGTCGCCGCCTACGAAACCGGACTCATCACCGCCCGCCAGGCCTGACAGCCAGCATTTTCATTCGCTAGGGCCATATCCCCATGAATACGACGACACGCTCATGATCTCAGCGCCGCTGATCCGGGGTTCAAAACTTTGCCGCTCCGCCAGGATCTGCAAGCGAGGTTTGGTGGCAGGGGTCTGGTCACTTCGTTGGCCTCAATAGCTCGTAGGTGAGGTAGGACGGTTGGCCATGGTTGTCGTTGTAGGTGGTGTATATGCCGCCGGGATGCGACTGCTGAATGTGTTGCAGTTCGTCTGCGCGGAATGGCAGGGCAATGACAAGCACGGGCTTTCCTGCTGCGACCAGACTGGGGAAGAGCGCCTCGAAGTTCTCAAACAACCGCAGGTCTGACTGATCACCGCCATCAGTGATGAAGCGCACCACACCGTTGTCGACGCGAAGGGCGTCACCCCCGATGAGGAACACCCGATACGACGGCGTTTGGTCACGAATCAGCGTCGCGATCTCGGTGATCCTCGCGAGCGGTTTGCCTTTAGCATAGTCGACGAAATATCGGTTCCAGTTCGCGAAGAAGGTCATCAGAACCAATACCGCGACGACGCCTTGTAGGGCGCTACGGCGCATCGGCCATCGGCGACTCGCCGCATTCCACAGGTAGTGCGATGACACGCCGCCGCATACGAACACCGCCGGCACGACCATGAGTAATCTCGGTCCATTGGGCGAGTCGATGGTGAGGATCCCGCCGAGCGTGACTCCAGCCACGATCCATATCAACATCACTTGGGCCGACACGGCGACGGCGCCCCGGCGGACCAAAGCCACCCAGAGCACGGCCGCAATCCCGAGCCAGAACAAGACAAGTGTGAGGCGATCGAAGGCCGGGTACTCGCTGGTGTAGAAGTTGGAATGATCGCCGGAGTTGATGAAGAAGCCGATGTTGCGTCGAATTTGCGTCATCAGTAGGTGCAGCAGATCGCGAGGCAAATTCGCGCCCACCCCCAACTCGTGGGCCAGTCCCGACGCGCCGAACACACTGACGCCGCCGTTGCGATTAGTGAGGGCGGCGGGGTACCGCAGATAGTGCAGCACGAGCGGTAGCAGGGCCACGATCGCCGCACCGATCGTGGCGCCGATATCACGAGCCCGGACGAGCCCGTGACCGCGAAGCAGAAGAAGAACCGGCACCATCATGACGAGCAGCACTCTCGACCCGTAATAGAAATACTGGCTCACTCCCACGGTGAGGCCGAACAGCACGAATACGGTGAGGGAAGAGGTAGGGGCATGCGAGGGCTCGGCGGTTCGCCCGAGCGTCACGGCAGCAACCACCAGCACCATCGCCACCGTGATGAAGGTCGCACTCTCGATGTTGTTGAGCGCAACGCGGCTGTAGTGGACATGGAAATGCGAAACGCACAGGAGCCCGCCAGCCACGACCCCGGCGACTCTTCCCCACCCCAATCGTCCGATGAGATAGACACCAGGCGCGGCCAGCGCGCCGGCTCCGGCCGAGAGAAGTCGCAGGGCAGTGATCGAGTCACCAAAGAGGGCAAGGGCGCCCGCCTGCACGTAGTGGAATAAGGTCGGGTGATCGAGGAACTCGGTGCTGAACATCGGCAGCGGAGGTGCTCCGACCGCGGACGCGTTGAGCGCACGTCGGGCCAGCAGTCCCATCTCCCCCTCGTCACCGTGCATGTACGGCAATGCGTGGCCGAGATGATGCACCCGGATGGCAAGCGCGGCAGCAGCCAGTATGACCAATGCCGCCGTGTCGATCCATCGCCAGTGGACAGCCCGTGTGATGCAACGCAACCAGCCCGAACGGCGGTCGTGAAGCACTGCGGTGAGTACGACGCAAAACATGCTGGCGAGCCATATCCCGCTACCCCACCAGCTGGGGTCGCGATGAGCGATCACGAAGGTCGCGCCCGCAGCCAATACCGCCGTGGCCGCCGCCGCAAGCCAGCACGCGTGCTCCGACTTCCCGGCCCTCGGCGTCGCAACGAGCGCGACCTTGGGCCGCCGACCACACCGACTTCGCCAGAGCGCCACCGTCACCTTCTCGAGAACACTATCGGTGGGAACCGCAGGACGTAGACGGTTGCGTCAATGCAGAGCGAGTTCGTACACATGCACATGGGAGACGTCCTGGCTCGCGAGGTCTCGCAACTCGAGGCGCACCGACGTCGCACGAACGGG
>JANMCE010000440.1:0-11353 GCA_031360915.1 Actinomycetes bacterium
CATCGACCACATCGGCGCCGAGGAAGAACACCACGGCGCATGCCAGGTTTGCGCAGTACCGCCACGGGCCGGTCGCCGCAGTCGGATGGTGCGGCAGTACCGGTGCCGTGCCGACCACCGAACACGTCACCCCGCAACGCGGACACGACCCACCCGACTCATCAACGGTGATGCAGCAATCGTTCACTCGGAGACCCGCTGCGAAGTGGACCGCGGCGGGGTGGCCCCGACCAGTCGCAAGGACGGGTCAACCATCGAAGCACTCTGACGATGACTCCTCAGACGAAACACGACGGCAGCCACGGCGGCGACGGCAACGATAACCGCAGCCCAGACGCCGAACCTCCACCCCGCTGCGGCGGCCAAAACCCCACCAGCGAGAAGCGCTGGGAGAGCGCAGCACAACGCCACGCCGACCGCGCCGACCGCCAACAGACGCGACGAACGCCGGCTTCGGCGCGTCGTCGAGGCGCAACAATCGTCGGTCGATTCAGGATCCACACCAGCACCATAAACCTTCCCCCATGGTAGAAGGTCAAGGGGTAATGTGAGGATTATGCGTATCGGGGAACTCGCCACCGTCTCGGGTCATCCGACACGGACCATCCGCTTCTACGAAACCCGGGGTCTCCTCCCCGAACCCACCCGCACGACAAACGGCTACCGCGTGTACACCACCGCGGACGGCGATCGCCTCGACTTCATCCGCAACGCCCAGTCCGCTGGGCTCACACTCGCCGAGATCGCCAGCATTATCCGCCTCCGCGACGACGGCACCACCCCATGCCGTCATGTCAACGAACTTCTCGACGCCAAACTCGTCGACGTCCAAGAACGCATCGCCCAGCTCGGAGTGCTGCGTACCGAACTGCAACAACTCATCCGTCGGGGCCGATCGCTGGACCCGGAAGACTGCACCATCAACGACATCTGCCACATCCTGCGCCCAGCAGATCGCACTTGCTGAAGCTCACGACTGACAGCGTCACTGAGCGATCGGACCGATGGTGCTCAGTCGTCGCGCTGCGCCCCAGCCAACGCCGTCCGCTCGTCACAGGCCAGATTGGACGACGACTCTACGATCGCAGATCGTACGGGGCTCGCACCCGAGGTTGCTCCGCAACTATTCGACGCCCGACTGCGGTCAACGAGTGGCGGTGCCGATGATCTGATGGCGGGCGTACATGCCGCTGAGCCCGGTGTCGACCTGCGTGATGTCGAGTTGCGAGAAACCGGCGTTGGCGAGGAGGGTGCCGGTGTCACGATCGACTTCGCACCCGTTGAACGCCCAACGGTGCGGGCGTTTCACGACGGCCTGAACCCGACGGGTCATCGAACCGGCAGGCGCGGCGACGTGTTCCAGAAAGAAGAACGTTCCGCCCGGTTTGAGGACACGCCTCACCTCGGCAACCACCAGGTGCGGGTCATCCACGCCACACAACACGAGCGTGGCGACAACCGCATCGGCGGTCTCATCGGCAACATCGATCTGTTCGCCCCGAACGGACCGGATCTCCAGATCAACCGAATGCTTCTCGGCCTGACGACGCAGACGCTCGTGCATGTGAGGATTCGGCTCAATCGCGATCAGATGGATACCAGGCGGGTAGTAACGCATGTTCACGCCGGTACCCGCTCCGACCTCAACCACCGTCCCCGTCAACGCGCCGAGCACAGCGGTCTTGCGTTCGCCGTGCTGCTGATGCACCCGGCCAGCCGACCCCTCCAGCACCCGGGCCTCGAACCCCGAACGGCGCCGGGCCTTCACGAAGTCCAACGGTTGGCGTGTCACGACGTT
Organism: Actinomycetes bacterium; assembly: GCA_031360915.1. Lineage (GTDB taxonomy): Bacteria > Actinomycetota > Acidimicrobiia > Acidimicrobiales > Ilumatobacteraceae > JANMCE01. Next base: position 1,799 of record JANMCE010000440.1, read on the forward strand.
CATTCTGTCAGGCTAACTTTCGGCCTGACACCGTTCGGATCGACGCTCGACATTCAACGTCGACCTGGGAGCCGACAGAAATTGTGACGAACGTCACGAAGCGTGTATATGATCCTCACTTGAACGTCATCTCGCACGCCGCGACGGCTGGCGGAGCACACGGCCTCCAGGACGCGCGGTATGGGGATGTGGGTAGGGCCGGGGGGTCCCTACCCACATCGCGCAACCGCCGGCCCGGTTCAGGCTGGATCTCGAGCCGCCACGCTCATCGACGAAGGCCTCGGAACCGTCCCTGCCTCGGCAAACGGTCGGGGTTACGCCCGATTTCTCGGAGCTACACGTTCTGACGGCGAGGACCGACCACTCGGCGGTTCCTCCCGATGCCAGGTCGACCTGCTCGGCCATGGCCAGATGGGGCATGCGGAATCCCTGCGTTCGACCGCTCCACCCTGAAATCCGGTCCACTTGAGCATGGTGCTCCGCCGAGGAACCCGTGCCCACGGCCGAATACGAGCCGACGCGGAGGCGCTCACAGGCCCCAAATCCGTGGGAGGAAACGATTCTCCTCCCACACTCCTCCCACAGACACCGGCAAATGGCGGTACATGGCGGTCACTCACGGTAAGTCGACCGAGCAACCCACAGGCCCTCCGAGCTGGTAAATTACCTGCTCAGAGGCCTGTGAGCCTGCAATTTCAAGGGCGCCCCCGGCAGGATTCGAACCTGCGACGCACGGTTTAGGAATGCGACAACTGCCATGCTGGCCACTGTCGTTCCGTTGCGTTTTGCCAGCTCACGTGGCGTGAACAAGTCCATCGAGCGACAGTGGCTGTCATCGAATCCCCGCCAGTCTATGGGCAAGAATATGGGCACGAAACAGCTGCCTGGCTCGCACCTTGGAGCGGGTCCCTGCGAGCGACGTCAAGCGTGCCTACGCCATTCGTGGCGCACGGCCGGGCTCGCCTGACGAACAGAGCGTCGGTCATGGATAGCACGACCGGGCACCTGCATTGGCGAGTGAACTCATTGCCTTGTTGAGGAGATCGTTGGCCTCGACTGCCATTTGTTTCGCGGTGGCGTTCTGACCGAGTGAAAGCAACTGAAGCGAATAGGTGTATCGATCGGCGGCAGTTGCGAGCGTGGTCGCTGCGGCCGAAACCACAGATGGAGCGCCGCGTAGGTCGTACAGAGTGTTGGCCAACCAGCTTGTCGCGTCAGCGGTCTGAGTGACTCCCTGCGTCAGCTCAAGTGCGTTCGCTCCGTCGATCGCCGCGATTGTCTGGCTACACGCGTCGTTCGCTGCTGGGATCCACGTCGGCGCTGGTGGATGTGTCGTCGGCGGAGTCGTTCGCGGCGCCACCGTCGTCGGCGAAGGCGCTGGAGTTGTTTGTGGCGCGGGCGTCGTCGGGGCAGGCGGCGGGGCAGGCGGCGGCGTCGGTTGTGTTCCGGTCGGTGTTGTCGTAGAGGGCGCGTCGGGTTCGCTCGTTGTGGACGGCGGGCTAGTAGTAGTGGCCGAGGATGGCTGATCGAACGCTGTGGCTGAGATCGGTGATCCGCCGATTGAGGCCGTGGCTGATCGGGCATCGTTCACCTTGTAGGACATGATGAGGGTGGCGCCGCCGACGCTGATGAGGCCGCTGAGTCCGGCAACGGCAATCTTGATTTTGAGCGGCCACGCCTTCAGTCTTTCGTGGTCGACACTCCGAGTTGTCGGGTCAGGTGCATGCCAATTTGTCATAGCTGCTTGGGTCCGCAAGCCGCGATGAAATACATCAGAAACCGGACCGCCGTCAGAATACGTGAAGTGTCAATAGACCCTGTCCGTTCTGCGAGACTAGATCGCGTGAGCGATGACGGTTCCCCTCGTGCCTGGATGGTTCAGGTCATGAACCAGGTCGAGGGCCAGGTCGAGTTCGGCGACGGCAAGGCCGGCCAGCTTCTCGCAACCACCTCCCTGTTGCTTGCGGCAGTGCTCATCCTCGCCAGAGATGTGAAGGCCGAGGTTTCTCGATGGACTCTGTCGCTAGGAGTCGTTGCTTCGCTCTGCCTAGCTGGCTCACTTGCACTTGTCCTCATTTCCATAGCGCCGGCCCAGGTTCTCTTCAGTAAGCCGAAGCGATTGAGGCTTGCCAGCGTCTGGTCGTTCGTTCTTAGGCAGCCACGTCCCAGCGGGCAGCCCGAGCAGAGTGTTGTTCACTTCGCGTCGATAGCGGCAGATGACGTCGATACTTTCGTCGCTCGTGCGTTAAACGCTCCAACGGTGGACATCGAACACGACATCTTGCGAGCGATACACGGGAAGTCGCAATGGGCTCGCCACAAGTTTCGTTGGCTTGATCGAGCAGTCAAGCTGTTGCTTCTTTCGCTGGTTTGCCTACTGGCAGCTGCCATCGTTGAACTCATGCGGTGGATCACATAAGAACTGATTTGACGGTCTGATCGGCGGCCGTGCAAACCAACGCAACAGATCAGACGCCCGACGATCACGTCGGGCGTCTGACCGACTCACTTGTCAGAAGAGCTGCGCTGTTCGCGCGGCGGCCTCCGTGTAGAAACGGGCCGCGGCTCCGATTGCGTCGCGGGTCGCCGTTGCAATCGTCTCGCTCAGCGCTACATCATTATGATCGCCGTCCCGTCCAGCGACGTCGTCGGGGTTGGTCGGGAGTTCTGCGAGGAGCGCATCGGCGATCGAGCCGATGATGCCGTACCGAAACTCGGCAACATCGATCAAAGTCTCGCGCCTGATGTCAGGCTCCCCGCCGATCGCATGCGGCGCAATTAGTTCAGCGAACTGCGTCGCTTCGATCTGCTCGAGTGCTTCGAGGGCGATCTCCCCGGTGAAACCGTCGCCGTGACGATTCGTAGCGCCGATTCCACAATCCGACCGAGCGCCACCCGAGGCTCCCAAGGGCAGGGGTGCGGGCCAGGAAGCGGAACGAACTCCTCCCACAGCGGATAGTTGTAGCGCTCAAGAACGATGTCGATCCACCACGCGCAGAACCGTCGACTTGCCGGGGTGAGCCAATCGAGAATGTTCCGGTAGTAGCGGGCAATCTGCTCGAAGTCTTTCGTGAACACTCCCGGAGACGTCTGCAGCCCGAGCCGTCCAGATGTGGTCCCGTCGAGGTTGACGTTCACAAAGTGATGCCACGTTGCATCGCACACGATGCGCCCCTGGCCGGCTTGATGGCCGTCGTAGGCTGAGATCGCACCGAACATCTTTGGCGTTGTTGGCGGCTTGCCCGTGTCGGCCACAAATCGCCCGGCCGAAACCGAATGAGCCACGATTTCCGGAAGCAGCGGGACACCAGCGATCACGGGGAAGTCTTCCTGCGACGTCGTCGATCCTCCTCCGTAGCAGACGCTCTCGTGGGGGTGGTCGGGCAGGACGTCGATCACGCGGTTCGCGCGAAGGAGCGGATGTGGCACCCATGAACCGGCGTTCTTGAAGACCGGATAGATACGCTGCGGGTAGATGTCTGACTGATCGTTGAAGGTCGTGTCTGAGTCGTCGCCTGGGTTCGTGACGGTTTCAATGCGTTCAAAGATCATCGGCGTTGCGGCCCATTCGCGCATCCCTCGCACTCGCGGGATCTCACCGCACATTGGTTGGCCAAGGGTCTGATGATCACCGGTAGCGAATACTCCACCTCCGGCATCCATGAAAGAACCAATGGTCTTGACTTCGTCCTCGGTGAGTTTGGCTTGAGGATCGCCTGATCGGCCGAACAACCAGATTTGGTCGTAGTTGTCGATGTTGACGGAGCCGTCGAGGCGTGGACCCCGCTGCCACGTCGTAATCGTCGGGGCGGGGTAAGCCTTTCCAAGTTCCTTGAGAAAGACGGTAAGACCGAACTGATCGGCCGCGTCGAAACTCAGGCCATCGGTTACGACGAGTACCCGTTGGGCACATCGTTGCCATCCGAAGTGATCAAACAGATTGCCTATCCATCGAGGTTGAACCTCGAAGTCGAAACCGGGCATGAAACTGCTCCTCTCGTGAAGTGACTCTTCGGAGGGGAGCGCCGACGACCTTTGATACATCTAGGTCGAGAAACAGGTGAACGACGCGGCGAGGCAGACCGCATTCTGATCATCCCAGGCGAAGCCCCTAGAGGCTTGCGTCAGTGCGGTTGGAGCATCCTCCCTCGCGAGCGCCGTATGGAGACGCATCATGAAGGCGACGGTGTCAGGTGTGTCCGGAGTTGGTGCCCACGATGCGATAACCCTCGATGCTCCGCATCTGAGAAGCATCGAGGCCATTCCAAGGCTTTCTCCCGCTCCGACCGCCAGCGCCTCGCCGCCATTGCAGACTGATAGCACGACGTCAGATGTAATGCGCCCGAGCGATGGCAGTTGATCGAGCCGGAACTGTCCATCGTCGAGTACAAGACTCGACAGGAGCGGGTTCCCGGACCGTGTTCGGCCATGCGCGACGAGGTGAACGCCGTCGGTGGACGCCAGAGCCTCGGCGAGATCGGCCGTGGTGGCAACCCGGTTGCTTTCGGTCGTGAAGTACCCCAACCTTGCAAGCTCTTCGCACTCCCGCCGACCTTGTTCTAAGCCTGGTCCGTGCATCGCGCGCCAGCGTGCGACGCTCGGCGCCCCGGTGGCTTGGTTGCGCGCCCAACTCGACAGTGACGATGTCCGTACCAGTGGTCGCAAGTCGACAAGCCTGGTCAGCTGCAGTGGCAGGCAGACGAGCTCGGGGGGGCTTGACACCACGTAGCTAGAAGCATCCGGCCACCACGTCTGCCAAGTGACGTCGAGCGTTTGAACGGCGGCTCGCATAGCTGCGAGAGCGTGTTGCTGGAGACGGCTCCCATCGACCGATCGAGACAACACAGATGCCATCGCTGATGCCGACGCCGCGATCTGCGCGTGATGCGCATAGTCGCCAACGTCGACTACCTGAGTGACTCCAGCGTGAAAGACAATCGCGACGAGTCGGTCATCGACTTCAGCGAACTCAATCGCGGCCCGGCCATTGAGCGCTTCGAGTACGGAATCGCAGCTCGCACCTTGGACAATTACGACGCCGGAGATCGGCCGCATCGTGATCGCAACCGTTCGCTCGAACGACTGATGTAGGCGGTCGATGCTCCTTGACCGGAGGGCGAGAGAACGGTGGTGAGCGAAAATCCTTCGAGCATGAAAGGTGAGCGGTGCGGCGAGCGCGAGCGGGCTGCTGTCCATCTTCGACACCACTTCCGCCATGGCGATGTTGGAGGCCGCATCCGCACCGGCGAGGTCACCGTCTAGTTCACGTGAACGGCCGAGTCGGTCGTGAATCCGGAATCTGATCCAGGCGGGAGCGTCTTGCGTTTCGGACAACAACGATGTGAGGGTCTCATTGGCTGTTTTCGTGCTGTCGTCACCGATGACCAACAGCCGACCGCGCCAGGCGGCTTCAGTGAGCCCCGCATCCGTAACGCTCGCGATCAACGGATCGACGAGGTCGAGGTTTCGTGTTCCTTCTGCCTCGTGGACGACAAGCGAGGCCCGGTCGGCCCATGCAGCGCGGCCTTGTTTGGCGAACAATTCTTGAGCCTGACCGGCGTGACGAAGCGCCGCAACTGTGCGGTCACAAAGCAGTTCCAGCTCCGCCAATGCCAGATGCGTTTCGGCTCGGTCGACCTCGTTGCCGTTCTCTGTAAGTCCGACGAGTGCATCTTGGAGTTGCTTGCGGGCCTCGTCAAAGAGCCCGGCCTCGGTGAGCAGTTCGGCGTGCTCTACGGCTAGGCCGGCTGTGGGAATCCCTGCCGCACGAAGTTCGTCTCGCGCAGCGTCGTACAAGTCGAGCGCCGACGCAAGCCTGCCGCGCCGTGCCTCGCCGTAGCCGAGGTTGTGGAGCGCGGTTGCTGCGTAACCGTGCAGGCCCAGTTCGACATACAGCGCACGGGCGCGTTCAAGATCGGCCACAGCCCGATCGAGGTCATGCCCATAGCAACGCATAAGCCCACGGTTCGTCAACGCCCCGGCCAGGTATCGCGTTTCGCCCGACGCTTCGAGAGTGGAAATCGCCAGATCGAAGCCAATGCTCGCTTCGTCCATGCGACCGGCGCGGGCGAGCAGCGTGGCTCGCTGGTAGTCGGCAAAGGCTCGATCGCCTCCGTGAAGGAACGCTAGTGAGTCATCGATCTCGTGGAGTCCCTCGTTAATCGCTCCGATCTGCTGCAGAGACGCCGCCCGGCTCACCCGCACGAGAGCGTGCAACCGCTCATCACCGATCGAGAGATCGGCGGCACGAGCGAAGTAAGCGAGGGCCTCGCGGGGTTGCCCAAGCAGTCTAGTGGCCACCGCCACCGCGCGGAAGGCCGCCGCGGCGGCGACCTCGTCGTTCGCGACGAGTGCCCGGTTCGCAATTTCTAGTCCGGCGGAGCATGCGGCGCCCGGGTCCGCCTCGATGTTCGAGAGCACATTCTCAGCCTCTCCACGGAGTGTGGTCACGAGCCCCCTCTGCGATCGTGTATCAATGCATGCTCAAGTGACCCTAGTGAAGCGTTCCAAACCAAGGAGACCGGAAATGCCAAACAGGAAACTCGTCGTAACTCTCACTGCAGTTGCGCTCATCGTCACGTCATGTGCCTCAAGCACATCGACTAGTGGAAGCACCTCGAATCCGGAGGTCACGACCAGCGCAGCCGCGGCTTCAACGCCCACTACACCGTCATCAACGGTGACACCTCAGTCAGGTACGAGTGCGAAAGTCCCGGACTCGACGGCGGCAGCAACGACTAGTGCCGCCGCGAAGGTGGCGATCGCGTGCGGTGACGGGTCCCCGGCGGTCATCCAGACGCTCGGTTGGTGCGAACGACGTTCGACCGACCCTGAACTCATCGTTGCTGGCGTTGCACCCCCGCCACAGTGCATCTATCGAAAGGATGAAGTGCTCGTTCCAAACGAGACGACAACTTCTTCGATCAAATCGAAGTTGCCCGCAGGTTCATCGGCCGGTGTCCTTTCTGAGTCAATTGGAGAAAGTGGCTACAAACGTCTTCAATTTACCGGGGCTGACCCCATCGTGGTGGCCGACCGCATCCCGGGCGCCGTACCGAACTACTTGTTCGCGAGCGCGATGGGCTGGACGTTTGGGCCGGGTGGTGATGTTAAGGACCGTGGGAACGCGTCGCCAAAAGGTTCGAGATTGGATGCGACGGCCCCGGCTTCCGTGACTATCGCGGTACTAGATACGGGCTTCGATGTCAGGGCCGGGATTTCCGCGACACCACTCCTCCAGCCAGCCGCGCTGAAGGGCTACTTGTCGTCGAAGTCTGGCGTCGCGCCACCTACGTGGCCTGCGCCGAACTCGGCCGATCCTGACGAGGTTGATGTGGGAATCACAGCTGGACATGGAACGTTCATCGCGTCATTGCTTAAGCACCTGCTGCCAGATGCCGCGATCTCGATCGGTCAGATTCCGTCCTGGCTGACAGATGTGACCGAGAATGGTCAGTCGTTTCAGGTAGCTGCGACGGATACCGCCATCGTTGCGGCGACCTTGAGTAATCCCGGACTCAAGACAGCCGACTATCTGAACCTGTCGCTTGGCAGCTACGGGTGCCCACCTGATGTCAAGGTCGGCGATACCACGAACACTTGGTGGCGCTCGCCAGTCCCGGTTCGTAACGCTCTTCTGGAGTTGTCGAAACCAAGGGTCTTCGCAGCAGCTGGCAACGACGCAACCAAGTTGCCGTTCTATCCGGCGGCATGGGGCGCCTGCGGAATTCCGAGTGGAATTGTGAACGGGATCGGCGTGGAGTGCTCCCTCGCTGCGGACTCAGACAAGAGGGAGAAGGAAGACGCCGCCATCTCGGCTCAGGTCGCAGCGGTCGGGAGTAATGCGTGCAAGGACGACTGTGCGACGAAGGGAGCGGCGGGGATGATGGACCACAAATCGTTCTCGAACAACGGTGACTGGGTGGAGTATAACGCCGAGGGTGCCGAGGTTGTGGGGTACCGGCCGGATACCTTCGACAGTGCAGCTGCAAAGCGGACCCAACCGAAGCAGCCCAAACCTGCGAAAATGTATGAGTGGTCGGGTACCTCATTTGCGACGCCGTGCGCTCTAGCACTCGCGGCCGCAGGGAGGGCGCTTAGCGCCAAGCCCACGGTAAACGATTGCGGGCTCGGTGCCTAGATAGTGATCCAGCTTGTGTGAAATCCGGTCGGGGGTTTGGCCTCCGGCCGGATTTCGGCGCGTACACGTTGAGGGCCTTGTTCGGTGTGAAGCGTGAAGGCACCGGTCGGCGGAACGGTGACGGTATCGATCGTTTCGCCACGTCCGTTGTCGAGCGCCACCTCACCGCTTACCGGCGGAAGAAACTGTCCAGTGATCAAGCGTTCCGTGAAGTCGACCTCGATGATGACCGAGTAGTTGCCGACCCGGTAGGTGTGACGTTCATTGTCGCCTTCGCCGCGCACGCCGGCAGCGGCGGACTCAACGCTTACAAGTTCGGCGAGTTCCGAATCGAGGTGGCCGATCTCGAACACGGCTTCTGAAACGGTGAACAGGTCGGGAGGCGCGGGGTCAGCAAGCGCCGCGCGCAGCAAGCGAGCGAAGTCATCGGTGGAAACATCGGGACTAACCATCGATCACCATTCTACGAAGCTTTTCCAAACATCGGTCGCGGGTCGGGCCGACCCACCCAATCGGCTTTTCCAGCAGCTCGCTCACTTCTCGATACTGAAGAGGCTGGTCGGCGAACAGAAGGCCGAGAAGCCGTCGACAGTTGTCGTCGAGTCGTGCGAAGTGCCGTCGTATGAGGGCGATGTCTTCGCGACGAAGAATTCCGGTGAACTCATCCTCATTGGTCTCGTGCATGCGGACCTCTTCGACGGGCTGCATGCGGCGTGCTCGCTTCGAACGCCGAATCGCCTCGTGCGACGTGACCCGGTTGAGCCAACCGGCAATCGCGTTAGGGTCACGGATTCGGTCGGCGGAGTTGAACAACTCGAGCCAGGTTGCCTGAACAACATCGAAGGCCTCGTCGCGGTCGAGCCCGTTCGAGCGGGCGATCGCCCACAAACGACCGGTGTGTCTTTTCACGAGCGCATTCCACGCGAGGGCCTGACCGGAACGGGCCGCCACGAGTAGTTCGGCGTCAGTGGGTTCTGGCACAGCCGCTGAGCATAACGGCATGTATCAGACCGTTTGACCGGACCCCTAGTTCAGTGTCATCGCGCCCGCCGCCTCGACAACATCATCCAACAAACAAGAGGAGTTTTCTTATGAGTTTCGATATTGATTTTGCGCGCAATCCGGCCGAACTACCGGTAACCGTCAGCCTGCCCACCTCGGTTCTGAGCGACCTCGGTGCGTTCAACCGCGTTCAGGAGTCGGTCCTCCGACTTTTGGGCTGCGAGAACTGCTCGTCGGGTTTCAGTATCAAATATCTGGCGCAGCGCTCGTTCCACGTTTCCCCCGACCTTGAAGTCACCCCCTTCCAGAACCCAGGCTTCTTATCGTGGAGCGGCTCGACCCCGGTGTCGGCATCGTGTGTACGCAAGGTCTCGACCTCGTCTGGGACTCAATCGCCGAGCACGTTGACGTCA
>JANMCE010000103.1:0-12000 GCA_031360915.1 Actinomycetes bacterium
TACCCAACGAACGCGTCGAACTTTCGCGATCACCCTAGGAGTCCTCTGTGGGGTCCTCACCGGCCTCGTCGGCACTGCGGTGGTCACGGCCTCATCTGCAGGTGCAGTGAACGGCACCAGCCGCTTTGTGCCGCTCTCGCCACAGCGCATGCTCGACACCCGCAACGAAGGAACCCGCACGCCGCTCGGGGATAACGGCATCGTTACCCTGCACGTGCTGGGCGAAAAGGGCGTCAAGACCAACGCCGTAGCGGTCGTGCTGAACGTGACCGCCACGGGTGCAGCGGAGGCCGGCTTCGTCACCGCCTTTCCCGCCGGAATCCCAACCCCCACCGCATCCAACCTGAACATCGGCGGTCCCGGTTCCGACGTGGCCAACCTGGTCACCGTGCCGGTCGGGGCGAACGGGAGCGTCTCGTTCTACACGGCGCACAAGACGCATCTCATCGTCGACGTGTTCGGCTACTACGAACCTTCTGGCGCAACCGACGTCGGCCGTTTTGCGTCCGTGGCCCCGATCCGTGTCTATGACTCGCGTGACACGGGCCGGTTGTCGGCCGGCCAGACGGTGCGCGTCGGCTTCAAGGGCAATGTGCCGGGCAATGCGACCGCGGCTGTCCTCAACGTCACCATGGTCGATTCGGGCGGCGGTGGATACCTCACCGTCTTCGCGGCTGGAGCGACGAAGCCCGACACGTCCAACGTCAACTCCACTGCGCCCGGGCAGACGGTCGCCAACCAGGTCATCGTTCCGGTCACGGCGGCTGGGATCGACGTGTTTTCCTACCCGGGTGGGCACCTGCTCGTGGACGTCGCCGGCTACTTCACCGGCGCCGGTTCCCCCAGTTCCGATCAGGGCCTATTCGTGCCCGTCACGCCTACCCGATTTCTCGATACCCGAAGTGCGGACAACCCCATCGGTGCGCACTTGCGGCCCTCGCCCGGGTTCACGGTGGAGCGTTCGTACACCAAGAACTCAACTGTTCCGACCAACGTGTCGGCCATCGTGATGAACACGACCCTCGACAACTCGCGCGGGGCGGGCTTCGTCACCACCTATGCGGCCGGAAGCGGGCCGTTACCGAACGTGTCCACCTTGAACGTCGGCGGATCCGGCAAGACGGTCGCCAACCACACGATCACCACGGTCACGACCCGGGGCGTTGCGTTTTACACCTCGGGTGGCGGCCATCTGATCGCCGACATCTCGGGGTACTTCACCGGTAACGCACGGGCGGCGGTCACCGGTCCCGTGGCTAACCCCGAAGCGGTCACACCCGAGTTACCGGGCCAACTCACAATCCCAAGGATGGACCTCAACGACTACGTGTATGAGGGCATTGACCTCGACACGGTGAGCCAGGGGCCGGGCCACTGGCCCGGCACCGCCGGGCCCGGGTCGCTCGGCAACATGACCATCTTCGGTCATCGCGTCAGCCATTCGCACCCGTTCCGCGACATCGACGCCCTGAACCCCGGTGACGACGTGTTCGTCACGGCCGAGGGCGTGACGTACCGGTACGTGGTGACGGGCACCGACATCGTCTTACCCGATGACCTTGCCACGTTGAATCCGCAGTCGAGTGAGCGAACCCTCACCCTCATTGCCTGTCACCCTCCGACATCGATCACGTACCGCATCGTGGTGAAGGCCCGCTTCGTCGAGATCACGAGCGGGATCGTCGAAGGCATCTGATCACCCTGCTGCGCCCAGCACGCATGGACCCGGCGCGGGCGCTACGTTTCGTTCTATGAGCGACGCCCTCGACCGCGGTGATGTACAGCAGGACCTCGTTCGCTGGAGCGAGACCCTGGCTGCCATCGCCCGCACCGGCCTTGGGTTCACGCAGAGCCTGTACGAGCAGGAACGGTTCCACGAGGTGCTTCATGTGGCCGCCGACATCAAGGCCGCCGCGCACGACACCATCGATGTCGCCGGGTTGTCGTCCGCTCCCCATGACCTTGCGCACGAGTGGATGGCATCGATCGGCGAGGGGGTACCCGGCTACGTCACCCCGAAGGTGGCCATCGGCATCATCGTCACCAACGACGACGGCAAGATCCTGCTGGTGCAACGAGCCGATTCACTGATCTGGCTCTATCCGACGGGCTGGGCTGACGTGGGCTACTCGCCGTCGGAAGTGGCTATCAAAGAAGTGGAAGAGGAGACGGGCATCCAGTGCGAACCGGAGCGACTACTGGGTGTGATCGATGGTCAACGCATGGGCTTCACCCGCTTCGGGATGTACATGCTGCTGTTCCACGCCCGGGCGACCGGAGGCACGCTCAAGGCTCACCCCCTCGAGACGGCCGATGTCGGTTGGTATTCGCTGGACGACCTGCCGCATCCTTCGCCGGGTTCGGCCTGGTGGGGTCCGGCCGCGGCCGAAGCGCTGGCTGGCAATGACTCGCCCCCGTTTTTCGATCAGCCCCGCCAGCCGATCTGGCGAGGCGACCCTCAGGCTTGAAGCTGTTCGAACAACGCCGCGATAACCGAGGTCCTACCGTTGCTTGCTTCCCATTGATCGCCGATGCGCTGATGATCCACCACACCGAACACGTCGGGAGCGATCCCGAGCGCCGCTGTGCAGGCCCGCGACAGGAGCGCGGGTTCGGTCTCGTCGCCGAAGCCCGGAAAGGCCTCCAGGCCGTCCCACAGCGATGTCAGTGGGGCGGGCGGCTCGTCGCCGGAGCGAAGGGCGAACATCACCATCTCGAGAAGCTCATGGGTGGCGATGCCTCGAGGCTTCACGTAGCCCGCCACAGGGTGCAGGCGCCACTCCAACGTCGCGTCACCCGGGCCGTCATCACGGAGCCAAACCTGGCTGCCGTTGACATAGGAATCGACGGGCTCGCCGAAATTGCTGTCGAGCGCAAGGAGCAGCTCGGGTGTGACCTTCCACACGCAGGCGGGCACCAGATCAGCCATTTTGGTCACGCAAGAACTTCTCCACTTCGCTGACGAACTCCTCGGCGGCGGCAGGGCTGTCGGGCAGACCCTCGGGCTCGAGGTCTTCTGGCTCGGCGTGATCGGCCAAGTGCTCCAGCCGCTGCACGTACTCGACCAGATCGTCGTCCTCGTTGACGGCGCAGGTGACGTCGCGCTCGTACTCCCGGCTGGCTTGTTGCAGACCGTCGAGCATCAGGGGGCGAGGTGCGATGGTACTGAAGCGGGCCAGGAGCGCCAGTGCTGCTTTTGGCGACGCCGTGTTCGAGACGTAGGACGGCACCGTCGCCCACAACGAAATGGCCGGGACGCCGCACTGGCTGAACGCGGTATTCAGCACGCCGACGATGCCGGTTGGCCCTTCGTAGAGCGATTGACCGAGGTGGTACTTGGTGAGACACGCGGGATCGCTCGACGAGCCGATCACGTTGGTCGGTCGGGTGTGCGGCACATCCGCCAGCAACGCGCCGAACGTAATCGCAAGCGGGGACTTCAGCGAGACGGCAAGGTCGGTGAATTGGCGGCAGAACGATTGCCAGCGCAGCTGCGGCTCGACACCGATGAGCAGCAGCAGATCACCGGCCGGGGTGCTGGCGGCGTAGATCTCGACCGCCGGCCACACGACGACCCTGGTTCCGTTGTTGAGCCGGGCCTGAGGTCGCGACGACTGGAAATCGTAGAACTCGTCGGGTTCCACGATGCCGATCTTTTTGGCGCCCGTGACGGCGATGAGATGCCGAACAGCAAGCGATGCGGCGTCACCGGCATCGTTCCAGCCGGTAAAGGCTGCGACGATCATCGGCTGATGCAGATTCGCTGATTCGCTCCACGTGATGTGTGACATGACGGCCTGCTGGTCAGCGCTGTCCGCCGGTGAAGTCCAAGCTCGGCCGCTTGGTGCGCTTCAACTCTGCGAACGACGCGTTGTTGGCCAGCAGTTCGACCGCATGCCACATCTCCACTGCCTTCGCGCCGCTCGGTGCGTGCGAGATGACGGGCCCGAAGAAGCTGGCGCCACCTCGGAAGGTGATAATGGGCGTGCCCAGATCTTTTCCGACCCGATCGATTGCCTCATCGGTGGACTCACGGATTTCCTTGTCGAAGGAATCGTCGTCCACCGCGTCGCTGAGATTGGCGGGCAAGGTCAGCGTGGTGAGGATGTGGCGGATGCCGTCGGCCAGGTCGAGGCGCTCGGCGTGGCGCTCATTGTGAATGGTGGTGCCGAAAGCCCGGTAAAGGCGACCGACGGCGAGCGGACCCTGCACGGCTTTGGCGGCCATGCACACCCTCAGCAGGCGCAGGCCCCGCAGATGGCTTTCACGCTTGGATGGGTCCTGCTCGTACACATCGGTGCCCTCATTCAGGAATGTCAGGGCGATAGGACGCCACTCGACGTTCAATTCCCGCTGTGCATCGACCGCTCGTACCCACTGCGAGGTCACCCACGCGAACGGACAGATGGGATCGAAGAAGAACTCGACATCAGCCATCCGATCAGCCTAACGGGCTTACCGCCAGAACGGCCCGAACGACCCGTGGCAAGGCACGGAGGCGGCGACCTAGCCTGCAACGATGTCTGCAGACGTCACCATCGAGGTAGCCGATCGAGCCACTCAGGAGGTTCTCGACGGATTGAACCGCATCCTGCCGCAACTCTCGTCATCCGCGCCCCCGCTCACACTGGTTCAGCTCGACGAGATCTGCGTGAACGACATGCTCTTCATCGCCCGGGATAGTGGTGTCATCGTGGGCAGTCTCACCCTCGTCATCTTCCGCCTGCCGACGGGGCTACGGGCCTGGATTGAAGATGTCGTGGTGGATGAAGCGGCCCGCGGTAAAGGCGTGGGTGAGAAGCTGAACAAGGCCGCTATCAAGGCCACATTCGACAGCGGCGCCCGCACGCTTGACCTGACCTCGCGTCCGTCACGAGAAGCGGCGAACCGGCTCTACCAAAAGCTCGGCTTCAAGGCGCGGGAGACCAACGTCTACCGCTTCGCCGGGGACAACTGGGACACCTGAGTTACGGATCGGCCAGGTCTTCGGCGGCCTGACGAACCTGCCAATCGCGATCCTTCAAGGCGCGTTCATACGCAGCGTCCACATCCGGACCTTCGAACGGCGCCAGCGCGATAACCGCGCGCCGGCGAACGGCTGGTTTGTCGCTGACGGCGGCGAGGATAGCCGGCAGCCCGCGCTCGTCCCCGATGGCGCCCAGCGCGGCGACAGCCGCTTCCCGCACGAGTGCGTCCTCGTGGGTGGTGACGAGTTCGCACAGATGGTCAAGCACCGCGGCTGGCGTTTCCTCGCGCTCACCGCAGGCCCACGCGGCCATCTCGATAACGAGCGGATCGGCGTCGCTTAGGAAGGTGAGCAGGTCGACACTCGGGTAGGTGGCTGCCAACTCCGCAGCACGGCGTCGGACGCGATAGTCGAGATCGTTCGCAGCACTGGTGAGCTCCTGCGCCGTCAGCGCGCCCGCTCGCGCCAGCGCTCCGAGCGCGCTAGTCCGCACGACAGCATCGGACGCCGTGAGGCCGATGCGGATAGCGGCCAGATCGCCCGTGTGACCCGCGATGATGACGTCGCGGCGGGAAATCACTTCGTAATGCCGGACAGCAGCCAGAACACGCCGATGATGCCGAGGCCCACGGTCACGGCCAACGCAAGGCCCAAAAAGGTGCCCATGGCACCAAGGCCGAGCAGGGAGGCGAACCGCTGCCAGATGGGTGTGCGCTTGTAGCGGCGTACCGGAAGTTGGACGACTTCCTGCACGGTGGGAGCGTGGCCGGGCAGGTACGCTCGTTCCGTAATCCGACGTCGCCTGACTGGTCTGCGATGGTCGATGGCGACGATCAACAGAATTGAGATAGCAGCCACGATGACGGCCCAGTGGGTGAGTGACGAAGTAGACACGCAACCAAAGACACTACCTACCCGTCGGGCAGGGTTGGTGCCCGCGGTTCTGCTCGTGGCGGCTTCGCTGGTGCCGGCCGGCGTGCTGGTGACGAAGTTTCTTCGCAAGTCGGAGCAGTGCACGGCGAAAGACCCGTCCCACGATTGCGTGGCGTTTTTACCGGGCGGCGCCACCTCGGCGACCAAGAGTGTGCGGGTGGGAGACCTGAAGGCCAACGCGCACAAGGGTGACGTTCTCTTCGTTACCATCGGACTCCAGGGGCTGAACGATCTCACGCTTGAGATGGCCAAGAAGGAACCGAACCTCGATCTCTACACCCATGAGCAGATCTATGGAACCAAGTCGTCGGCCGAAGGCGCCAAGGAAGACCTCAAGTTGATGCGCTACTCCAAGGACTTTGCGTCCTACGTGGCATTGCGTCGTCTCGGGTACCCGGTGAAGGTCACCGGCGGAGGCGTTGTGATCGCGGAGTTGTCCTGCGCTGAGGTCGCGGCCGACGGTAAGACATGCGCGAAACCAACGTCGGCTGGCGCCGTTCTCGAAAAGAGCGACATCATCACATCGGTGGGGGGAACGGATACGCAGACCGTTGCCGATCTTGCCGACGTGCTTCGAGGGCACAAGCCGGGCGACAAGGTGGAGGTTGCCTACACCCGTAAGGGCGAGGCCAGGTCGGCCACCATCGAGCTTATGAAGGCGACGGGCGAGGAGCGGGCCATTATTGGTTTCCTCCCCGAGAGCGCACCGCCCGACACCATCAAGTTCGATATCCCCCACAGCGTGCAAATCGAATCGGGCGACGTCGGTGGCCCGTCGGCCGGGCTGGCCTTCACGCTCGCGATGCTCGACGAACTGACGCCGGGTGAACTGACCGGAGGTGTCAAGGTCGCGGCAACCGGCGAAATCGGATTGAACGGCACCGTCGGACCCATTGGTGGCTTGCGCCAAAAGACGGTGGCCGTGCAGCGGGCCGGCGCCAAGGTTTTCCTGGTGCCGAAGTCGGAGATGAAGGAGGCCGAAGATCAGGCCAAGGGCTCTTCCCTGAAGGTCGTCGGTGTTGAGACGTTGGACGATGCGTTGAAGGCATTGGCCGACCTCGGCGGTAACGCGAATGACCTCGGAAAGCCAGGTGCCGCGATTCAGCCGTGACCCAGACCTAACCTTGGGCCATGGCTGATTCGTCGTCTCCGGCTGCTGTCGCTACAGCCACCTTCTCCCAAGTCCGCAAAGGGTACGACTCGAACGAGGTTCGATCCTTTCTGCAGGACGTTTCAGCGGCGCTGACGCGTGCACACACGGCAGAGGCTGACGCCCGCACCCGACTCGACACGGCGCTGGTCGAGCTTGAATCGCTGCGGGCCAAACCGCCCATGCCGGCCGAGCTTGATGAGGCCACCGTGTCGAACCTGCTCGGCCAAGAGGCAGCCCGGGTGCTGACCACAGCGCGCGAGGGCGCGGCTAGCTTACGGGCACGGGTGGAAGGCGAAGTCGAGGCCGCCCGCGTGGAAGCAGAGCGAGAGATCGCCAAGCATCGCGCCGACGGCCTTGAAGACGCCGCCCGCCAACGCACGGCCGCTGACGAGGAGATCACTCTCATCCGCAAGAACGCGGCCGAAATCTCCGAGCGGGATATGGACGCCGCCAAGACTCAGGGCCGCGAGATGGTGCTCGAAGCCCGAGCCTACCGCGAGCGGGTGATGACCGATCTGGCCCGACGCCGAGAAGCCGCCCGTCAACAGATCGAAGTGTTGCGGTTGCAGCGTGCTCGGTTGCGGGCCTCATTCTCGGCGGCTGAGACAGCGCTTACCGAGATTCGCACGGAACTTGCCGACGACATTCCCGATCCGGATCCCGTCGAGGATCTGACCAGCATCTCGGGTTCATTCCCGGTTGTGGCCACGGTGACGGAACCGGCGGCCACCCCGTCGGTGGGTTTCGCCATCGGTGAGATGACCCCGACCGCGCCCGACGACGCCCACCCAGAAGAGCTAAACCCGGCCAGCGAAGTGGAAGCCGAGGCACCGCGTGCTGTCGTTGCATATGCAACTATCGACGTTGATCGCAACGAGCCCGACAACGCCTTCGCCGGCGAGATCACCGAGGAAGATCCGGCCACAGAGGTCGAAGCCGTCGTCCATGAACCCGATGCAGTCGTCGATGAACCCGACGCGGTGGTCGAGGAACCCGACGCGGCGGTCGAGGGACCGGACGCCGTCGTCCATGAACCTGACGCGGTGGTCGAGAAAGTGACGTCCGACGATATCTTTGCTCGAATCCGGGCCGGTCGGGTGAGTGAGGTTGCAGACCTGCAAGAAGCGCCGCGCACCAGTCGCGAGGCTGCGGTGGCGGCGACGGCCGTTGCCACCCTTCGTCTTGACGAATCGCTGGCTGCAGAGGTCTTGGAGACGCGGGCCGCCGCGCTAATGCCGTTGGAGGCGTCGGTCAGCAAGCGTCTCAAGCGGGTGCTGCAGGACGAACAGAGCGAAGCACTCGATCAATTGCGCCGCCGCAAAGCAACACCGCCGACCGACGAACTGTTCGGTACCGCTGCTGCGTACACCGCTCGCTATCAGGATGCGGTGCGAGACGATCTTCAACAAGCCGCTCGGGCCGGAGCGACCTCGATCAGCGAGATGTCGGCGCCCGACCTGGCCGACATAGTTGCGGCCGAGGACGTCATCGGTCACGCCCTGGCCGAAGTCGACAGGGAGATGATTCAGCCGTTGCGGTCCCACCTCGAACGCAGCCTGCAATCGGCTGGTGATGATGCCGACGAAGCAGCGTCGCAGTTGCGGGCTGTCTATCGGGAATGGAAGGTGCAGCGTATCGAAAGCCTCGTCGGGCATCTCGTGCTCACCGCTCACGGGCGCGGCGCGTTTGCCGCGCTTATGCCGGGTACACCGGTGTGCTGGATTGTGGACGAGGGGGCTCGTCCCTGCGCCGAAGGGGATGACAACGCGCTCGCCGGTGCCGTTCCTGCTGGGGAGGAGTTCCCGACCGGGCATCGTTCCGTTCCGGCCTACGCCGGATGCCGATGCGCTATTGCGCCCGTATCTCGCTAAGTTCTGTCCGTGCGTCCACCCTCTGATCTACCGCCGCTTCGTCGTCGATCTCACGGCGCAGCCGCGGGACATCGTGGGCGACTCGCGATCATGGTGGTGCTGGGTACCCTTTTCATCGTGTTCATTTCGGCACGAGGCATCGCCGGGTTCTTCACGGATCTCCTCTGGTTCCAGTCTCTCCATTTCGGGTCGGTTTTCACGTCGATTCTGACCACCAAAATCTTGCTCGGTTTTGTCTTCACGGCCTTCGCTGCCATAGCAGTGATCACCAACACGTTCTTCGCCGATCGCTTGGCGCCGCGGCTCACGGATCTCGGCCCGGGTGAGCAGGTCATCATGCGCTACCGCGAAATCATGGCCAGTCGCGGTCGCTGGGTGCGACTGGTGTTCGGTCTGCTGTTCGGGTTCCTGGCCGGGACTCCGGCGGCATCCAACTGGCGTCAATGGCTGATGTATCAGCACGGCAGCCACTTTGGTGTGAAGGATCCGTTGTTCGGTAAGGACGCTGGGTTCTATGTATTCCAGCTCCCGTTCATCTCGTTCCTGCTCGACTGGATGTTCGCGACCGCGGTCATCTGTCTGCTGGTCACAACGGCTGTGCACTACATGAACGGTGGCATCCGCCTGCAGGTCGTTGGCCGCCGGGTCGCCTCTCACGTGAAGCTGCACTTGTCGATACTTCTCTCGGTGCTCGCCGTTCTCAAGGCGCTCGGCTACTGGTTCGATCGCTACCGCCTGTACGGCTCAACCCGAGGGGTAGTTGGTGGACCGGGCTATACCGACGTGCACGCCTCCCTGCCAGCGATCACGCTGCTGATGTACATCTCGCTCCTCGCTGCAGTGCTACTCATCGTGAACGTGCGCCAGCGCGGTTGGCGGTTGCCGATCATCGCAGTTGGTCTGTGGGCGTTGGTTGCCTTCGTGGCCGGGCAGTTGTACCCCGCCGCCGTGCAACGGTTTCAAGTGAGTCCTGCGCAATCGAAGCGTGAGAAGGAATACATCGAGCGCAACATCGCCGCTACACGCCTTGCGCTCGGGCTTGACCAAATCAAGGTTGAACCGTTTGCTGCCGCGCTGCCCACGGCGTCTGTAAAGTCGTCCACGAACCTGTCGAATGCCCGCATTCTTGACCCCAACTCGGCCTATGACGGGTTCAAAAACAGGGAAGGCGTGTTCGGGTACTACCGGTTCGGTGATGGCAATGGTGGCGGGCTCGATGTGGATCGCTACAAGATCGACGGCAAGACCAAACCCGTTGTTGTTGGCGTCCGCGGGCTTGACCCGAAGGGCGTTCCCTCATCATGGGAGACGTCTCATCTCGCCTATACCCACGGGTCGGGTATCGTTGCTGCCTCGGGAAACACGGTTGATACCGAAGGCCGCCCCGTCTTTATCGATAGCAAGAGCATCGGTGCTCCAACCCGCACCGGCATCTATGTTGGCGAACGAATGACCGGATATGCGGTGGTGCGCACCGGCCGGAGCGAGATCGACCTTTCGCCTGCGAAGACGCAGGCCCCGACAAGCTACGAGGGTGACGGCGGTGTAGCGCTGGACTCCTCCATTCGCCGCGCCGCTTTTGCACTGCGGTTCTCCGAATGGAACCTGTACGGCTCGGCCCTCATCACCGATGCATCTCGCATCATCTACAACCGTGACATTGTCGACCGGGTGTCGACCCTGGCGCCGTTCCTGCAGCTTGACAGTGACCCGTACGCGGCCGTTGTCGACGGCCGGATCACCTGGATCCTCGATGCGTACACCACCACCAACGCGTATCCGTATGGGCAGAAGGTTGACACGTCTGGCCTACCTCGCACGTCAGGCCTCAAAGACGTTGATTTCAACTACGTCCGTAACTCGGTGAAGGTCACCATCGATGCCTACGACGGCACGGTGAAGTTGTTCGTCGTAGACGATCAGGACCCGCTCATTCAGACGTACCAGAAGATCTTCCCCACGTTGTTTCAGCCGAAGTCGGCGGTGACACCGTCGTTGAACGAGCATTTCCGCTACCCGCAAGATTTGTTCTCGGTGGAGACCCAGATGTGGGGGCGCTACCGAATCGATGACGCCGAGAGCTTCCTCCAACGCAACAGTGCATGGGAAGTTGCCCAGGAGCCTGGCACCGAACAGAGGAGCGCGCCGGTAACCACGGTGCCCTCCGCCGCGCCTGGTTTGGTGAGCGCCGGCCCAGGATCGAGCAAGGAGCCGCGGGTGTCTTCGTACTACTCGCTTCTGACGGCACCGGGCTCTGAGAAGGAGGAGTTCGTGCTGCTGCGAACGTTCGTGCCGTACAACCGTGACGCAGATACCCGCCGCCAACTCACCGGGTTCATGACTGCCTCAAGCGAGCCGGGCTCGTACGGAGCCCTGCGGGTGTACTCACTTTCGGAACCATTGCCAAGTGGCCCCTATCTCGTGTCGAGTGATGCCAGTCAGCAATTCTCGAGTTATCTCACGCCACTCGAACTGGCCGGGACCAAAGTGCTGTTTGGCGATCTGCAGCTGATCCCGGTTGGACAATCGATGCTTTGGGTTCGCCCGTGGTTCCTGCTCACCACGGGTAACACCACCGTGCCCAAGCTTGACTCGATGACGGTCACCGTCGGCAAGGTCACATTCCGTGGAGCGACGCTTGACGAGGCACTGGCGAAAGCGCTCGGCACTGACGCTGCGGGAGTGACGCCTACAGCCGTCGCGCCGTCGACGGGCAGTGGCGGCACGGCCAGCGGTGGTACGGCCAGCGTTGAAGACTTGATCGCCGA
Organism: Actinomycetes bacterium; assembly: GCA_031360915.1. Taxonomy (GTDB): domain Bacteria; phylum Actinomycetota; class Acidimicrobiia; order Acidimicrobiales; family Ilumatobacteraceae; genus JANMCE01. Next base: position 11,692 of record JANMCE010000103.1, read on the forward strand.
GGCAGCGCGTCTTCGGTCGGAGGCCGATGCTGCGCTGAAGAAGACCCCGCCATCATTCGACGAGTATCGCCAAAAGATCGATCAGGCCTACGAGAAGGCGGCGCAAGCGGCCCGCCTCGCCACGGGCAAGCCCGTGACCGTAACCACGACCACGGCCACGACTGCTGGGCCCTCTACGGTGCCCTCCAGCCCGTCCACGACCGCCAACGCGTAAACCGGGTTGGAGAATCGGCCAGGGCCGGGTACCATGTGATCTCCGCCGCGGGGTGGAGCAGTCTGGTAGCTCGTCGGGCTCATAACCCGAAGGTC
>JANMCE010000131.1:0-2207 GCA_031360915.1 Actinomycetes bacterium
GCGAGTGCCGTGAATCTTCGGCTCAACTCGCGATCCGTACATTCGATGCTGATCGAGCCCCAGTCAATCTCGGTCAGCGACAACTCGCCGCACCGGTCCAAGACTCGAACGATCCCGCTGAGGGCAACCTCGGGGTGCGGGTCGTGCAACAACACCTGGCTGGCCAAGACCCGATCAAATGACGCATCGGCGAACGGCAGCGCGAGGGCGTCACCAACGCGAAAGTCGAGATTCGGCAGTAGCCCGCCGTGGCGATGTAGGGCTTCGCTGATCATGGTCTCGCTGATGTCGATACCGACCGCGTCGCCCGGCGCAACCAACGGTGCCAGCAATCGCAGGAGATCGCCCGTCCCGCACCCGACGTCCAACACACGCATTCCGGCCTGCAGGCTGAGAGGCGCGAAGAACGCCGCCGGCTCGCGACGGGCGCGCTCCAACAGACCGGCCCGTGTCTCATCGAGGACAGCAACGAAGAAACCCGGATCGTCGGTCTGATCGACCTGAAGCCACGAATCGGCGAACGCCCATGCCCCGAGCAGCGGCTCATCCACAAACCACCTCCTGTCCCAAAGATATCCCACAAGACCACCGTGGGCGATCATCTTTCGCAGCGCACATTCGCGACCGATAGCGGTACACAACGAGCGCCGAACGGATCTTGCGATGGTTCATGCACCGATCGTTAGAGTGCGAGGGCGGTGCCGCGCAAGGGCGACGACATCGGTCTCGTCAATCAGTCAAAAAGGGCATCCCGAACCGAACAGGTTTGCCGATCAACCACTGGTGATCCGGCGCGGATTTGGTCGCGTTGTTGGCACCGTCGGACGCTGACGGTGCCGTTGTGGATCGATGGCCGGTCATCCATGATGCGGTGGGGATTGATGCCGCGTTGCGTCGCCTCGCTGCGGCTGGGGAGCCGGGCCTGATGTTGGTCGCGATCGAAGCTCGCAAGGGTCTGGTCGTTGATCGGCTGCTGGCAGCCGGGTTCGGTGTCGTCCCGATCCATCCGAACGCTGCCCGTCCGAGATGGGGAGCGAGTCGTTCGACATCGGATCCGGGTGATTCGTGGAAGCTCGCCGACTACGTTCGCACGGACGGTCATCGTCTGGCACGCCTCGGTGTCATTGATAGCGCGACCGCTGATCTTCAAGCGTTGTGTCGCCTCCGCGACGACCTCGTCGAGGCCAAGGTCGCGGCGATGAACCACCTCGACGCGACGCTGGCCACACACTGGCGCGGTGCTCGCCCGGTCTTCTTCCGGCTAGATTCGGCCATCGCGTTGAGCTTCTTGGAGCGGTACTCGACACCGGCGTCGGCGAGCAAGCTTGGGGTCGGCCGGATGCGCCAGATTTGCGACCGGGTTGGCTACACCGGCGCACAAGTCCGCAGACGAACTGCTACACCGGATGCTTTCAGCGCCCACACCGGCAAGCCCGTTGTCATCCGGGATTGTCGCGGCGCTGGTCGACGTTGCCGACTTGGCGCGGATCCGTCTGTCGATCGGACTGTCTAGAGGGCGCCCTCGCCTTTGAGCGCTTCGTGCGCGGCCTGGAACGCTTGGCGACCCGCTGGGGTACCGCAGTAGACGGTCGCGTGGAGCAGCACCTCCTGGATCTCAGCGACGGAGACTCCCGTGGAGAGCGCGCCTTTGACGTAGATGCCGAGTTCTTGCGGACGGCCAAGGGCCGTGAGGATCGCAAGGTTCAGCATGCTTCTTGTCTTCCTGTCCAGACCTGGTCGGCTCCATGCGTAGCCCCAAGCCCACTCCGTCAGGAGGCGCTGAAAGCCCATCATGAACTCGTCGGTGCCGGCGAGGTTTGCGTCGACGTAGTCGGTGCCGAGGACCTCTCGTCGGATCTCCAGTCCGCGTTCGAACTGTTCGCTCTCTGCCATGTGCTGTCTCCTCTGGCTAGTCGTTGGACTCCTGTCGCTCACGATCATCCATCGCGGTACACGCGTGTGCAAGCAATGCTCCCCGGGTCACAGCAGCGGCGGATGCGAGAACGTTTGGCGCCGCCAGGCCGACACCAAGATCGTCCACGTGATCGAACGAGCAGTCCTCGCTGACGACGGCACCGGTCGCACCCAGTACAAGGTCGCTTGCGAGGCATCAGCAGTCCACCTGACAGCAACGACGTTCGTCTGACGCGGTGGAGTCGGGCCGATTTCAGGGGCTGTCCCGACATTGGCGGCAATGAAAGCAATCC
>JANMCE010000161.1:0-9837 GCA_031360915.1 Actinomycetes bacterium
TAGACGATGTCGCGATGGGTGAGGTGCGGCACCAAGAAGTAGTCGGCCGACACCGCGTCACGTGGTCCGATGAGGCGGAGCGATTGCTCGCGAACTTCGCGATCGTTGGTGGGCCGAAGGGGCCAGTAGCCGGTGTCGTAACGCAGACCCAACGGGCTGAGGCCCCACACAAACGTTGCCGTGAGTGCCGCGGCTCCGGCAACGCCGGTGGCCGCTCGGCCCCACGCCTTGCGTCGCCGGTAGATGACTGCGAGGCCCTCGACCATGGCGATGCCGGTGGACGCCAGCGGAATGGCCGAGTAGTGGTAGCGAAGGTCGCGCGTGAAGTCGGCTAATGTCAGTAAGTTGACGGCGGCCTGCGGAAGGCCGATAAGCAACGCGCCCGGAGCAGCCAATGGCGTGAAACCGGTTGGCGCGATCAGGTCGCGCACGTACGAGCCGGCCTGGTTATCGGCGAGCCGACGCACGATGCGGTCCGGGTGCAGAATGCCCGTCTTTGCTACCTGACCGGAGGTCTCACCAAGGTCCCCGTACAGCCCGCCGTACACCGTCTTTCCGCCTGCTTCCTGCGGCACCAGAATGGCGCCGAAGATCACGAACCAGGCAAGACCACCCGTGACCAAATAGGCACCGATGCGAAGGCGGCGGCGAACCAGGTAGTACAGACCGAGACCCACGACAGCGAGCGCGAGATCCTCCTTCCAGCACATGGTCAAAATGAGCAGTCCCGCGAAGGAACGCCAATTTTTTCGCTCGCCTTCCATATAGGCCCACAGCAGGAACGGTAGTGCGATCACCTCGGGATGGAACGTCTCCCAGGCAAAGGATTGTAGGGGCGGTTGCAGCAGCCAGACGATGGCCGGTGCCACGGCAAGCCACTCGTTCTCGAGTCGCATCCGGGCCAAGTGAAACAGCGGGTAGGCGCCGGCCGCAAGGGCGATCACCTGCAACACGTTCCACACGTTCGGCCCCGCGCCGAGCCACGCGAACGGGATCAGGAGGATGTAGCCGAAGGTGGCGTGATGCCCGAACACCGGCAGGCCGCGCACCGTGCAGAACGACTTGAGTCGGCTCAGGAGCCAGATCGACTGATCGTGGATGCCGAGGTCGAAATCGATGGTGCGGAACTGGTTGTGGCGCAGCAGTACCAGGCGGCCGAACACAATGACGAAAACCGCCATCGCGGCGACGACCAGCAGTTCCGGCCGGCGATCGAACAGCTCGGCTCTCGGCGAAACCGCGTCCGCGATTCCCGCGTCACCTGTGACCTGTTCCGGCGTGGTGTCGGCGGTGCCGTCACTCACGTAGCGACCTCGAAGGATGCAACGGGTATCGAGAGTTCGGCGCTGGCCGCAATGCGCACGAAGCGCAGCACCTCATCGTTTGAAATCACACCCTCATGCACCGTGACCTGTACCGCCAGGCCGTCGAGCAGCGCCGCCAGTCGCCACGCGGTGCCGTGTACGTCGGGGCAGGTGAACTCTTGGTTCTTGATGCCGTTCTGGATGATGTCCTGCAGCAGTTCTTTCCACCGCAGATCGAGATCCTGGCTGAGCTTCTTCAGCGCCGGGGTTCGCAGTGCCTCGCCCCATCCGTCAATCCAAACCATCCAGCCCGGCTCGGCACTTTCGGGGGAGTAAAGACGGAAGATGACGTCCAGTTTTGCGACGGCCGAATCGACCTCGGCCACTTCGGCTGCGAGCCGATCAAGATCGGCATTGGCGGCGCGCTCGAAGGTGTCAGCGAAAAGTTGGTCCTTCGATTCGAAGTGATAGTGGATGAGTCCGGTGGAGATACCGAGGCGACGGGCAACGTCGGCCACACGCGTGCCAGCGAACCCTCGTTCCACCACAACCTGCGCGGTGGCGTCGAGGATTTCTCCCCGTCGTTCTTCTACCGTCGGACGCTTCACGGTGCAACGGTAGTCAACGCTCGGGTCCGAAACGCGTATCGGGGGAATGTTGGGACATTCGGTAGGATGCGGCGACTATGGAGGCAACCCGGTGAGCGCAACAATCATGGACGGATCCGCCCTTTCCTCGCAGCTGCGAGAGAACCTGGCCGCGGCATTGGTGCGCCTCGGCAGCCCGCCCGTGTGTCTCGCCACCGTGCTCGTCGGTGACGACGGCCCAAGCAAGTACTACATCGCGTCCAAGAACAAAGCCGCGGGCCAGATCGGATTCAAGTCGCGCCACACCGACCTTCCCTCCACGGCCACGCAGGCCCAAGTGGAGGAGACTGTTGCGGCGCTGGCGGCTGACCCGAGCGTGCACGGCATCCTGGTGCAGATGCCGCTACCGAAAGGCCTCGACCCTGAGCCGGTGCTGGCGCTCATTCCGGCCGACAAGGATGTCGATGGTCTCACTCCGGTGAGCCTCGGCCGTCTCGTCCGAAGCCTGCCGGGTCTGGTGCCGTGCACGCCGCTGGGTGTCATGCGCCTGCTCGAGCACTACAACGTGCCCACCGTCGGTAAACGCGCCCTCGTGCTGGGCCGGTCCACGCTCGTTGGCCTGCCTGCGGTGCTGCTTTTGGCCGCAAAGGGCATCGACGCAACGGTCACGGTCGCCCACTCGCGCACGGCCGACCTGGCCTCGGTGGTTCGTGAGGCTGACATCGTTGTCGCTGCGGTGGGCCAGGCTCGCATCATTACCGCAGACATGGTCAAGCCGGGCGCGGCCGTGATTGACGTGGGTATCAGCCGCTCAGAAGCAGGCATCGTGGGCGATGTCGATTTCGGACCGGTCTGCGAAGTGGCCGGATGGGTCACACCCATGCCCGGTGGCACCGGTCCGCTGACCATTGCCTGCCTGTTCGAAAACACCCTGGCGGCCGCCCGTCTTCAGGGTGCCGTCTGAGGCTGTCTAGGGTTACATCGTGGCTCTTCGCCGAATTACTCCGCACGCGTATCGACGCTGGACGTTGGCGGCGCTGTCCTTCCTATCGATCATCATCCTCACCGGCGCGGCAGTGCGACTGACCGCGTCTGGGCTCGGCTGCAGCCGTTGGCCACAGTGTGAGAAAGGCACGCTCGTCGGGGCCGCCAATGGACATCAGGCGATCGAGCAGATCAACCGACTCTTCACCGGTCTGATGGCCGTCGCCATCATGGGAGCACTGGCCGGTTCGCTGCTCCGTAACCCGCGCCGAAAAGATCTGACCCGCTTATCGCTGTCGTTGGTCGCGGGCTTCCTGCTGCAGGGCGTGGTTGGCGGCATTCTGGTGCTCAGCCATTTGCACCCGATTGCGTTGATGGCTCACTTCCTGTTGTCGGCCGTTGTGCTGGTGGCATCGCTCGTGCTCCACCAACGTGCAGGCGAGGACACGGCGCGCTCCTATCGTCCCACCGTTTCCGAATCGGTTCGCCGCATCGTTCGGGCATGCGCGGCGCTCGGGATCATTGTCGTAGTGAGCGGGACGGTCGTGACCGGTACGGGACCGCACAGCGGTTCGATTATCGACAAGCTCGGCAGGGTCAAACCGGTGAAGCGGTTCGGCTTCCACCTCGACTCGGTGGCGCGTGTTCACAGCATCCTGGTCATGGTGTTGATTGGGCTGTTGCTGTTCCTCTACTGGAAGATCCGTGGCACACCGGCGTGGACGTTGCTCGAAGACAGGCTCACGGCCGTACTCTTCGCACTGTTCGTGCAGGCCGGTATTGGCTACGCCCAGTACTTCACGAAGTTGCCCGCCGGTCTGGTCGCAGTGCACATCGTTGGTGCAACCGCAGTGGTCATTACCCTCACCCGGTTGGTGCTAAAGACTCGCGAGGCCGTCGCCGTCGAGGCGGCTATTCCACCGAGTGCTTCGCTAGTTCCTCAACGATGATCTTGTTGACTTTGAAACGGCCGGGAATGTCGCGCAGCTCGGCGAGCGAGGCTTTTTCGCTGGCTGAGTCGACGCGCAGGGTGGCATAGCCAAACAGGCGACCAAGGAACGGCTGTTTCCATCCGAAGTCCACCACGCGAAGCCAGTCGATGGAGGCCTGGTCACGGTTGAAGATGCCCGACAGTCGCATCACCCGCTGGTTGGTGAAGACGTACAGCGTGTAGAGATCCTCTAGTCGTCGGTAGGCGAGGTACAGCGCGTGACCGTCGAAGATGAGAAACGCGATGATCGCGGTGGTCGAAGCGAAACCCCACACGAAAATGGCGACCACCCAGAGAACCATCACCGCCAAGGTTTGTACGGTGAGGCGGGTCTCCTTTACGAGATACGCGGCGATGGCCGGCCGGCTCCAGAGGATGACCTTTTCGCCTTCACCCAGGTTCTCGCGCACCACGCGGGAGGGAGAGGCCAACAATTCCTTTGCGAAACCGATGGGCCCCTGTTCTTCGTCTCGCAGAAGGATGTTTACCAACAACACCAGGAGCGCGCCCAGCAAGATCACCGCGACGGCAATCCAGTAGAGCCCAAGATCTGGCAGCGCGCCAAACATGGTTGTTACTTCCCGATGCCCTCAATGAACTGAGCGAGCTTGGTGTACAGCGATCGAAGGAAGTGCCCGACGGAACTCAAAAAGTCCGCGGCATACGAGGCGCTGGTGGCCGGGTCTTTCCAGACCGACACCACAACAAACGCAATCAGTAGATAGAGAGCGATCTGCTTCGGTTTTACTTTGGCTGTGGACAAATCGGGGGACCTCCGACGAGTGTGACCGCATACGCGTGTCACAAGGGTGGCCTCCGCCTGCAGCACACCCTAGCGCTGCGGCTTCTGAACTACAACGATACCTCATTGCATGGTTTCGCTGGATTTGTTTCTCTAGTGCCCGCCGGCCTTGAGCCAGTCCTCCCGGGCTTCGCGGTGGCCTTTGGCGCCGGAGCCGACCATGCCGCCGGTTCGCACGTCTTCCACCACTTCTTCCAGGTGTTTGAGCAGGCCGTAGACGTCATCGGCGGGTCCGGCGGCTACCACGCGGTCGACTGCTTCATGGATGCGGCCGAGGCCTTTGTTGCGGAACTCGGCGAACTCCGCGTCCATTTCCTTGCGGGCGTCTTCGAGCGGTGAGGTCATGGCCGCCACGTTACCTTCACCTACGATCCCGGTATGCCGCTTGTCGCCGGAGTCGATTCGTCCACTGGGTCCACCAAGTTGGAGATACGAGAGGCCGATACCGGCGTGCTCATCGCATCGGGGTCCGCACCGCATCCTGCCACCACACCGCCCCGGTCCGAGCAGGACCCGGCCGCATGGTGGTTAGCCTTCGAGGCCGCGTGGGCGCAAGCCGGGTCGCCCCGCGTGGCCGCGATCAGCGTGGCCGGACAGCAGCACGGCATGGTCGTGCTGGACGGTGACGGCGAAGTGTTACGCCCCGCCAAACTTTGGAACGACACTGAGTCGGCCAGCGATGCTGATGCGCTTGTGGCAGCCATGCCGGGTGGCGCGTCAGGCTGGGCGGCGGCGTGTGGCAGCGTGCCGGTGGCGGCGTTCACGGTCACGAAGTTGGCATGGTTGTGCCGGCACGAACCCGAGGTGTGGCGCCGGGTCGCGCATGTGTTACTGCCCCATGACTGGCTCACTCATCGTCTGACCGGCCGCTTCACCACCGACCGGGGCGACGCCTCGGGCACCGGTTACTGGTCGGCCGCAGAGGCGTCATATCGCGCTGACTTACTCGCGCTGGTTGACGGTTCGAAGGACTGGGGCGATGTGCTGCCAACGGTACTCAGCCCGCTCGACGTGGCCGGAACCTGGCACGGCGCAAACGTCGCCGCTGGCACCGGAGACAACATGGCCGCTGCGCTCGGTGCGGGGTTACGCCCTGGCGATGTCGCTCTCTCGCTTGGCACATCCGGCACGGTGTACTCCGTCTCGGAAATGCCGACGGCTGACCCGAGCGGTGCGGTTGCCGGGTTCGCCGACGCCACCGGGCGCTTCTTGCCGCTGGTGTGCACATTAAACGCCACGAAGGTCACCGATGCTGTTCGTCGGTTGCTTGGCGTCGACTTGGCCGTGTTCAACGAACTGGCTCTGGCGTCAGAGGCCGGGGCGGGTGGACTCACGCTGCTGCCGTATCTCGACGGGGAGCGCACGCCGAACCGCCCGAATGCCACTGGTGTGCTCGACGGTCTGCGCTCGGATGTCACTCGCGAGCAGTTGGCCCGGGCCTCGGTTGAAGGTGTGATCTGCGGGCTGCTCGACGGGCTCGATGCCCTCGGTCGCTTCGCACCCGTCACCACCGGTCGTCTTGTGCTCGTCGGCGGGGGAGCGCGGTCGGCGGCCTTCCGCCACGTGCTTGCTGATCTCACCGGTCGCGCCGTGCACGTACCGTCCGCGTCAGAACACGTTGCTGCTGGTGCGTGTGTACAGGCCGCAGCCGTGCTCGACCAGGAGGACCCGACGGCCATCGCTACTCGCTGGAGTCTTGGCGATGGCATTGAGGTGACGCCGTCGTCAGCCGCAAACCAGGAGATCGCCAGCGAGATTCGCGCGCGTTACGACCGGCGCCGAGACGCCGAGGCTGATTAAGCCGCAGACGTACCGGTCGGGCCGGGCTTGAGCAAGGCAGCATTTGTATCGGACGGGTGATACAAATCTCGACTTGCTCGCGGGGTCGGGGTCAGCCGCGGGGTGCGGCGGCCTTGGCCAGACGTTCGTTGATGGCGGCACCCAGGCCTTGGTTTGGCGGCCGGACAACGATGAGTGTGTCGAGGCCGCGCCGATCGGCATCGCGCAACCAGCCGTAGAGGCCGTGGGCATAGGCGGCGAGGTCCGGACCTGGATCGAGGATGGCGCTGCGTCCGGGGACGGCCACCCGAAGGGCTTCGGCCTCGTTCCAGTCGTTTACCAGTCTCACTTCGCACGTTGGCGCGTAGTGCGAAGCCATCATGCCCGGCGCCCGTGACGGGCCGGTGGGATCGCTCGGGACTTCATCGAGCACGACCTCGATCATCTCCATAGTGATGGCGCCACGGCGCAACACGGCCACCGGTGACGTGGTGCAGTCGACGATGGTGGATTCGATGCCGACCTCACACGGACCGCCGTCGAGGATGACATCCACATCGTTCCCGAGATCGAACAGCACGTCGGCTGCTTTCGTGGGGCTGACTCTCCCGAACCGGTTGGCAGAAGGTCCGGCCACGCCACCACCGAACGCACTCAGCATCGCCTGCGTCAGCGGGTGGGCCGGGATGCGGAGGCCGACACTGTGTCGACCACCGGTAACGGCCAGCGAGACGTGGGCGGCTTTCGGCACGAGGAACGTGATGGGTCCTGGCGAGAACGCTTCTGCAAGTTTGAGAGCGGATACCGGCAGCGGGTCACTCCACTCGGCGAGCTGCTCGATAGTTGCAAGGTGAACTATTAGCGGATGATCGGTCGGTCGTCCCTTCACGGCGAAGATGCTGGCGATGGCCTCGTCGTTGCTGGCGTCGGCGCCGAGTCCGTAGACCGTTTCGGTGGGAAATGCCACCAGCTTCCCGGCTCGCAGCGCGGCGACCGCGGCGTCGACGTCAGTCACGGTTGGTCGTCGGTAAGGAACTCGAGCACAGCATCAATGGCCTTGAAGTTCTCGGTTGTGGCGAAGTGATCGGTGTTGCGCAACGTGACCAGTTTCGCGTTTGGCAACGCCGCCACGAGTGGCTCACCCGGACCTGAGAAGTCCCGATCGCCCAGTATCACGAGCACCGGGCAGGTGATGACCGCGAGATCAACCGGCGCGAGTTGATGACCCCGTGGGCGCTTGAAAACCGCAGCAAGAGCGACGGGATCGTTGCCCTGTCGATGGGCGTAATGGGCGAAGACCTGGCTTGCGATGTCATCGGCCGGACCGGTGCCCTCGACCGCGGCGATGATACGATTGGTGGCCTCAGGATCGCTGCGAAAGATGCTCTCACCGATGCCCATGAGCACAAGCCGACGGAAGCGGGTTGGTTCGGTGCAGGCCATCCGTAGCAGCGTGACGGCGCCAAGCGAAAAACCAACGGCATCGAAAGCGCCGGTCGGCACGGCTTCGGTAACTCGGCTCGACAGGTCGGCGTATTCGGCCGGATCATGCGGTTTGGGTGCGGCGCCGTGACCGAGCAAGTCCACCCCAACCACCGTGCGGCCGATGTCATTGAGCAGGGCTTGCCAGCCTGGTTCCTGCCAGGTTTCGCGGAAGTTCCCGCCCCAGCCGTGGACCATCACTACGGGAACGTCCCTCATGGTCAGCAGCGTAGCGATACCGCCCAAGAAGCACGATCTGACCGGTCAGGCCCATAGGCTATATCGCTGGTTCTTTGTCCGACTCTCTGGAGCTGTCCCCGATGCGTTTTCTCAACGATCAACCCCCGCCGTACGACCTCACTTACAACGATGTGTTCATGGTCCCGTCGCTGTCGTCGGTGGCCAGTCGCAACAGCGTTGATCTCACCACCCCAGATGGCATCGGCACCACGCTTCCCCTCGTGGTGTCCAACATGACAGCCGTGGCCGGTAAGCGCATGGCCGAAACGGTGGCTCGTCGAGGCGGTATCGCGGTGTTGCCCCAGGACATACCCATGACGGTGCTCGCCGATGTGATCTCCTACGTGAAGAGCCGGGACATCGTCTATGAGACGCCGATCACCCTGTCACCCACCCACACCATTGGTGATGCGCTCAACCTGATCCACAAGCGGGCCCACGGCGCCATCATCGTCGTGAACGACGACCAGGAACCGGTCGGGGTATTCACCGAGTCGGACGCGGTCGGCAATGACCGGTTCACCCAGCTCGGCGCCATCGCCCAGCAGGACCTGCTCACGATCCCGCTCGGCACCGACCTCGAGAAGATCTTCAACGAGCTCAACGGACCGCGCTATCGCGTGGCACCCGTCGTTTCCGCGGCCGGCAAGCTGGTCGGTGTGGCCACCCGCAAGGGCGCCATGCGTTCCACCATCTACCGGCCTGCGCTCGATGCCAACGACAAGCTCATGGTGGCTGTCGCTATCGGCATTAACGGTGACCCGGCCGGTCGAGCGTCGTATCTGGTGAATGCTGGCGCCGACGTGCTCGTGGTCGACACGGCCCACGGACACCAGACCAAGGCCATCGAAGCTGTCCGCCTGGCTCGCGCCGCCGCACCGAACGTGCCGATCGTGGCCGGAAACGTCGTGACTGCCGCTGGCACCGCAGCGTTGATCGAAGCAGGAGCAAACATCGTGAAGGTCGGCGTAGGTCCTGGCGCCATGTGCACCACCCGGATGATGACCGGCGTCGGTCGCCCGCAGTTCTCCGCCGTGCATGAGTGCGCTGTCGAAGCCGCTCGGCTCGGAGGCCACGTGTGGGCCGATGGCGGCGTGCGCCACCCGCGTGACGTGGCGCTGGCGCTGGCCGCGGGTGCAAGCAACGTCATGTTCGGGTCGTGGCTGGCGGGCACGTTCGAGTCGGCGGCCGACACGCTGCGCGACACCGACGGCCGCCTCTACAAGGAGAATTTCGGTATGGCGTCCAGCCGCGCCGTCAAGAACCGCACGAAGCAGGAAAGTGCGTTTGACCGAGCCCGCAAGGAACTGTTCGAAGAAGGCATCTCATCGAGCCGCATGTACCTCAGCCCCGAACGCCCAGGCGTCGAAGACATCATCGACGAAATCGTGGCCGGCGTCCGCAGCTCGTTCACCTATGCCGGTTCGGCCAGCATCCCCGAGTTCCACGACCGCGTCGTCGTTGGCGTCCAGTCCGCCGCCGGCTACGACGAAGGCCGCCCCCAAGGCACCAGCTGGTAGCCGCTACTCGGGCTGCACGAACTCGCTGAGCCAGGCGGGCACGCGCACGGGGCGCCCGTCGTTGTTGACGGCACTGTGGGCAGTGATGGCGCTGGCACGGACCTCGCCCGCAACCGTGAGCACGTAGTGCATCTGGAAGGTGGCGCGG
>JANMCE010000164.1:0-11961 GCA_031360915.1 Actinomycetes bacterium
GTCGGCACGCCGAGCACGTCGGCGGCGAGTCGAGCCGCGGTCAAGGTGCGGATGTGTTGTTGGGTGGGGATGAGCACCTTGCCACCCATATGTCCGCACTTCTTTTCCGACGCGAGTTGATCTTCCCAGTGCACACCCGCGGCACCCGCTTCGATCATGGAACGCATGAGTTCGTAGGCGTTGAGCGGACCACCAAAGCCCGCCTCAGCATCGGCAACGATTGGCAGCATGAACTCGATGGCATCCTCACCGTCGGCTCCTTTGGCCACCGTCTCCGACCACTGAATCTGATCGGCCCGGCGGAGCGCATTGTTGATCCTCCTCACCACCGCCGGCACGGAGTTCACCGGGTAGAGGCTCTGATCGGGGTAGACGTTTTCGGAAAGGTTGGCGTCAGCAGCCACCTGCCAACCCGACAAGTAGATGGCCTCAAGTCCGGCCTTGGCCATCTGCACGGCTTGTCCTCCGGTCATGGCACCGAGCGCATGCACGTAGTCACGGCGATGGAGAAGTTCCCACAGACGATTGGCGCCGGCCTGCGCCGTTGACTGCTGTACCGGTGCGCTGCCGCGCAAGCGCACGACATCGGCGGCGCTATACGAGCGCTCGATACCGGCCCAACGAGGGTTGGTGGCCCACTCGGTCTCGAGCAGCTCGGTTTCCATTTTGGCGATGGTAGTAATGCTGTTCACGGGGGTCCTCCAGGATCGTGCGGATGATGTTCCGAGGAGCACAGTCTCATAGAACTTTCCATTGTTAGGCATAAAATAAAGGAAAGAATTAGACTTCTTATCGTTTTAGAACAACTAGGCTGAAGTTGTGACTACGCAAGCTATCGACCCACTTCTGCTCGGCCAGCGGATTCGACATCTTCGCAAAGAGGCAGGGCTGACACTCGACGAACTGGCCAAGCGGGTCGGTAAGCCCGGCCCGTATCTGTCGCAGCTTGAGAACGGAAAGCGAGAACCGAAACTCTCGCTCGTCGCCGCGATCGCCGAAGCCCTCAGCACGACCACCGCCGAACTGGTGCGAGCCGAGGCCCCCTCGCGCCGAAGCCAGCTCGAAATCCAGCTTGAGCGATCGCAGGAGGACGCGCTCTACCAATCACTGCGACTCCCCTACCTCAAGCCAACCGCAACGCTGCCCGACGTTGCCCTCGAGCATCTGGGCGCGCTTTACCGCAGCCTCGAAAGCCGCATTGAAGTACAGGCCGCGTCACCAGAGGGAGCCCGCCTGGCCAACGCTGCACTACGTCACGAAATGCGCGAGCGGAACAACTACTTTGCGGAGATCGAGCAGCTGGCGACATCGGTGCTGGATGCCGTTGGTTGGGACGCCGCCGCGGCCATCCCCGAACGCACGCTGCTGGCCATTTCGACGCACCTCGGCTTCTCGATCCGCCGCGTCCCCCACCTGCCGCCGCACACCCGATCGATCACCGATCAACACAACCGCGTCATCTTCATTCCGCAACGAAATCGCATGGATGCCCGAAACGTCCGCTCCGTCGTGCTGCAAACCCTGGGGCATTTCGCGCTTGGTCAAGCTGACCCCACCAGCCTGGCGCAGCATCTGAAGCAGCGAGTCGAGGCCAACTACTTTGCCGCCGCGGTGCTGGCTCCCGAGGCCACCGTCGTGCCGTTCCTCCGCAGCGCAAAGGGACGCCATGACCTGTCGATTGCGGACATCGCCGAAGACTTCTACGTGTCCTACGAAATGGCCGCCCACCGTTTCACCAACCTGGCCACCCGCCACCTCGACCTGCCGGTGCATTTCTTGCGCGCTGATAGCGAGGGCTTGATCGGCAAGGCCTACGAGAATGACGGGTTGCCGTTTCCCACCGACTCCGGGGGGGCGATCGAAGGCCAATGGACGTGCCGCTCCTGGGGCGCTCGTGTGGCGCAGAAAACGGACGACATGTTCGAGATCCACTACCAGTACACCGACACGCCCGATGGTGCCTACTGGGACGCCACCTATATCGAAGCGAATGACCAGCCGAGACACGCCATTAGCGTCGGCGTGACCGAGCGAAACGCTCGCTGGTTCCGCGGCAGCGACACCAAGACTCGCCACGTCTCCAACTGCCCGGCCGCTTCGTGTTGCCGCCAGCCCGCCGGGGTTTTGGCCAAGCGGTGGCAAGGGATGACCTGGCCCCTCAGCAACCAGCCGAGTTACCTGCTGCCCGGCCACACGGTCGGCAGTTATCCCGGCGTCGATCTCATCGACGTCTACGAATTCCTCGAAGCCCACACCCCCGACGACGGTCTGGCCACAAGCCCGGGTGGATGAGCGGGCGGGACCGAGCTATGGCCAGCCGAGACTACGCCGTGGCGTCGAGGGCAGCTTCGAACGCGTCGAGCGCGAGATCGATCTCGGCTTCGGTGGTGACGAGCGGCGGCATCCAGCGGATGACGTTGCCGTAGGTACCGGCGTTCATGAGGATGAGCTTGCCGGTGCGCAGGCAGTGCTCGATGACCGCTGTGACTCGGGCGGGATCAGTGAACTGCGCTGCCACCATCAGGCCGGGGCCGCGCACCTGCACGATGTCGGGATGCTTCTCGGCGAGCGTGCGAAGGCCGGCACGTAGTTGTTCACCACGGGCGTTCACGTTGTCCATGAACCCATCTTCGGTGAGGATGTCGAGCGTGGCCATGGCGGCCGCACAGCCCATGGCGCTTCCGCCATAGGTGCCGCCGTGCGAACCGGTGGGCCACTTGACCATCAGCTCGGCCGACGCGCCGAGCACCGAGAACGGGAATCCTGACGCAATACCCTTGGCTGTGCAGATGATGTCGGGCACGACGCCGCTGTGCTCGATGGCGAACATCTTGCCGGTGCGGCCGCAGCCGGACTGAACTTCATCAGCGATGAACAAGATGCCGTGCTCTTTACAGATGGCGCTGACGCCCTGCAGGAATCGAGTGGACGCCTGGATGTAGCCACCCTCGCCGAGAACCGGCTCCATGATCATCGCGGCCGTCTCTTCGGGTGCAGTCATCGACTTCAAGAGGTGCTTCAGGCCCGCTAAGGCACGGTCAGCTTCGGCATCGGCGTCAGCGGCCATCGGGTCGGGGAACGGAGCGACAAAGATGCCGGCAGGCAGCGGCGAATGGCCGGCGCGATAGCCGGTCTTGGAAGTGGTCATCGCCATGGCCAGGTGGGTGCGGCCATGGAAGCTGCCCGAGAACACGATGACGTTCGGGCGCTTGGTGGCCTGCTTGGCCAACTTGATGGACGCCTCGGTGATCTCGGCGCCAGAGTTGGCGTAGAAAAACGTGTCGATGTCGCCGGGGGCCAACGAGGCCAGACGAGCGGCGAGAGGTTCGAGTAGGTCGTGTTTGTAGACGTTGACCTGCGCATGGATGAATTTGGCGGCCTGATCACTGATGGCCTTTACGACATGCGGGTGCGAGTGACCGGTGGACGTGACGGCGATACCGGACGAGAAGTCGAGATACTGCTCACCGTCAACGGTTGTGACCCACGAGCCCTTTCCTGACACAACCTGCAGATCCGTGACCGAGAACCAAACGGGGGCGAGATGAGAGCCCATGATGCACCTCCTTGTGCTGTGGCCAGTGTAGGCCTGACCGCCACGACGGCGTAGTCGTTCGCTGCCAAACGACCAATCCGAGGCTTGCTAACCTGCGGCTATGACCGACGTCGACTACGACCGCCTGCGAGTGCTGTTTCCCGACCATCACGGCATTGCCCGCGGTAAGTACGTGCCCGCCAAGTTTGCCGGGCATCGCACCCACCACTGCGTGTCGCTGTTCAATCTTGACTTCGACCGCACCATGATCGACGCACCGGGCGGCATGTTGTTGGAAGGCTCCCCCGATGTTGATGTGTCGTTTGACAACGCCGACATTCGCGCCAGTTGGGAGGATGACCGCACCGGGATTGTGGTCGGTGATCTTTCCTATCGAGACGCCCCGCTCGCGATCGCGCCACGCACCATTCTGCGCAACGCCATTGATGCATGGTCAGCGCACGGGGTGAAGCCTATGGTTGGCATCGAGCTTGAGGCGTACATCCTGCAGCCCGACGGTCGTGGTGGCTGGACCGAGTGGGACACACCGCGGGCGTTCGTGTACGGCACCGGCAACGCGGTTGATCCGACCGGATTGATGGACGACATCATGTGGACGGCCGAGCGTGTCGGGCTTCCGCTCGAGTCGTTGAACAGCGAGTACGACACGCCACAGTTCGAGCTCACTTTGGCGTATGGGGACGCGTTGCGGCACGTCGATGACATCTTCCTGTTCAAAGTGATGTGCCAGGAAATGGCGGCGAAGCGAGGCCTTCGGTTGACGTTTCTCGGCAAGCCGTTCAACGGCAAGGGCGGCAGCGGTCTCCACGTCAATCTGTCGATGCAGAACAAGCGCGGTAAGAACGCGTTCCTCGACGCCAAGGGTCCGAGCGGTCTGTCGTTACTCGCGCAACAATCGATTGCTGGTCTTTTGGCTCATCACGAGGCGATGGCCGCCTTCTGTGCCCCAACGGTGAATGCTTACAAGCGGCTGCGACCGGCGATGATGTCGGGCTACTGGGCCAACTGGGGTGTCGACCATCGCCACTGCACCGTGCGCATTCCGGCCGACAACAACGAAGGCAAACGCATAGAGCACCGGATGAGCGACGGAGCAGCCAACCCCTACCTGGCCACCGCCGCCGTTCTGAACGCGGCCCGACTCGGCGTGGAAGCCAGCCTGACGCTCCCGCCACAGGAAAGGCTGGACGGCATCGAGTCAGCCGGTACAACGACCAGCCACGTTCCCGACAACCTCGGCTCGTCGATGGATGCCCTTTCGGCCGATGAAGCGTTCTCAGCAGCCATGGGCGGCGCCCCGGTGGTGGACTATTGGACCGCCATCAAGCGCTCCGAGCACGACAAGTTCATGGCCGCCGTCACTGACTGGGAACTCAACCACTACCTCGGCTTCCTCTGACCCCCCAGCATCCCATGCGACTTTAATGATAACGTTGTCTATCATAGACAAGCCGATATCTATTTTTGCTCGTGACCGGGAGTGGGCCGACCTTGTGCGGTTCGCTCGATCATCGACGGCTCGGTTGGGGGTGGTCTACGGCCGACGGCGGCTAGGAAAGACTCATCTTGTCGAACACTTGGCCACGGCGACGGGCGGTTTGTACTTCTGTGCAGCGCAACAGTCGGCAGCGTTGAATCTTGCCGACCTCGGTGATGCGGTTTGTCGATGGCTCCGGGCTGAGACGCCAGTGCGGTACACCTCGTGGGACGAGGCGCTGACCCACCTATTGCACCTCAGGCCGAAGGACGGGGCATCGGTGATCGTGTTTGATGAGGTTGGCTATCTGGTGGAGCAGTTGCCTTCGTTTCCGTCGCTACTCCAGCGTGCGCTCGATCAACGTCCGAGGCCGTGTCGTCCGATCTTGCTCTCCGGGTCAACGCTGGGTGTGATGCAGTCCCTGACTGCTTCAGGGAAGCCCTTGCGTGGTCGGGCAAACCTCGAGTTGGTGGTCCATCCGTTCGATTTTCGGGCCATGGCCGGGTTCTGGCAGGTTCAAAATGCCCGGGCCGCTATTGACCTTTGGTCGGTTGTGGGCGGAACACCGGGCTACCGCGAACTTTGTGACAATGAGGCGCCCGCGTCGGAGTCGGATTTTGTTGCGTGGCTTACTCGACATGTGCTTTCGCCGTCTTCGGCCTTGCACCGTGAGGGACGAGTCATCGTCTTAGAAGACGCCCAACTCGCGGAGCCGGCAAGTCACTGGGCCGTGCTTGCGGCCATCTCTAGCGGTGCTCGAACGCGGGGCGCCATAGCGGAAGCAACAGGTCGGCCAACGGGCGCGCTGGGCAACTCGTTGACGGTGCTGGTGAACACCGGGCTCGTCGCTCGGGATGAGGATCCGCTGCATGGTCGGCGCTCGTCGTATCGAATCGCCGAACCGATGGTCACGACCTGGAAGGAAATCGTGGAGCCGATCGAGCGCCGATCGGTGTCAGGCGACCTCGCCCGACTCTTCAACGACATCGAGGCACCATTGCATGCCCGCGTGATCGGGCCAGCGTTCGAACAACTGGCGCGGGACTGGGTGATGAACGTTGCCACCCCGGAATCGGTGGGTGGCCGGCCGACCATCGTCAGTTCCGTCGTACTTGGCCGAGCGTCAAAGTCCCCAACCGCGGCCCAGATCGATGTCGTCGCAGTGGAACGAGAAGCGTCTGGCCGATCGCGTGTGTTGGCGATTGGCGAAGCGAAACACCGAAATAGGCCCATGGAGATCGGCCGACTCCGTCGCCTCGAAGACCTCCGCCAACGTTTGGACGCGCCTGCGGCCAAGCTCTTGCTCGCATGCGACGCTGGCTTTGACCGCGAAACCGAACGCCTAGCCCGCTCCCGAAGCGACATCGAACTCATCGACGCCGACCGCCTCCTCACCGGCGACTGACCGTCGGCGGCCCGATGTTTGTCGTGATGAGCGGGCTCCAGGCGGTGGCAGGACGAGTCTGGGCCGCCAAGGGCCGCTGGGTATCGGTCGCCTCGTTGTCGCCAACACCGAGACCGATATCGACGTCGCAGAACTCGCGAGACAGGTCGCATGCGCGGCCTGTAGGTTGGCGTTTGATGGGTGTTGTCGGCGCTCCCGACATGGGGCGAACACGCTCTCGTTGATGCGTACACGTTCGGCGGCCTTCATGGTCGTGTGTTCGATGCGGCGTTTGCCGGTTGCTGGTGGAGTCACATTCCTCTCCAAGATCTGCGCGGCTCGCTCGATCGGCTGCACGCTCCGCCCGCAGCCCTAACATGTCAGATCCTCGCGATAGGCTGTTGCGGTGCTCCACGGCAACAAAACCGGTGTCGAGATGTCCCTCCAGCTGACTGATTTCGGCATGCAGATGGTTGCTGCGAAACACCTTCGCGCCCATCCCGAAGCGTCCGACGAGCAGGTTGCGGCGCGTGTCCGGGAGTGGTTGCTCGAACGACCGGGAGCGCCCGACGGCGACTGCCCAGGTCGGCCGTGGCAGTGGCGCAACGATCAGTGAATCCGCTTGAGCAGTCCCTCCGGTCGGCCGCGTCAGACCTCGCTCAACTGGGTCGATCGTTTGCGGTTGTCGGGGGCCTGGCCGTCTCAACGTGGGCCGAACCCCGGCTGACCCGCGATGCAGACCTCGCAGTAGCTGTCGTCGACGACACCGATGCCGAGTTACTCGTCGCCACATTGCGCGGTCGGGGGTATCGCGTGCTCGCAGCGGTCGAACAAGTTGCAACAGGGCGTCTCGGAACGGTCCGGCTCGTCGGTGAATCCGGTGGCGCAGACGGCATCGTTACCGACTTGTTGTTCGCCTCCAGCGGAATCGAGGCCGAGATCGTCGAGCAAGCGATCTCGACGATGGTTGTGCCTGGTCTCGTACTTCCCGTTGCATGCGTGGGTCACCTGATCGCCATGAAGCTGCTCGCCCGTGACGATCGCCGCCGACCGGCCGATGCCGATGACCTCGCGGCCCTATCCGTTGTCGCCACCGAACACGACTGGGGTGTCGCCGCAACGGCCGTGAACCTCATTGCCGATCGCGGCTTCGGCCGAGGACGCGATCTCCTTATGGCCTTTCGCGAGCTCCACGGCAACCGACCAAACACGTAGCTTCACCTGAGGTCCTGGGGGCGTCGACCGCCATCATTCGGCGCGGCAGAACAACGAATGCGTGCTGGTGGATACGCCGCACGACTCCGTCCGGGCGACATGGGGCGACTTCATTGATCAGTCTGCCCCCCAGAACGAGCGCCCGGAACTCATCTGGAGACTTCGTTGGGCGACCCAGCGGTCTCCTGCCTAAAGGATGACGTCACCATTTTCAGGAGCCCAAGATAGCGCTGCTAGTCCTGGGGGAGTTCGCGGATTTCGACGGTGCCGCCGGCTTCGTAGACGGGGTTGCCGATGACGAGCTTTTTGGCCTCGGTGATGTTTGGTGCTTGGATGACCAGGTAGCCGATGAGATGCCGGGTGATGGCTTTCGCTGTTCCTGACTTCACCATGCAGATGCCCCGGTCGTCGATGCTGCTACCTCCCTCGAAATGACCGCTCGCCTCAAGCTTCGTGAAATACGGAGCCCAATCGCCCTCGGGCTTCTTTGCGTCATCATGCATCAGGAGCATGTAGTCCTTCATGGCAGGCCCTTTGGTCACGCTCATGGCCCAAGCCTGCCATTTCGTTCTGACTTGCGACAAAATCGGTCGCCACGCAACCGGTTTTGTCGCAAAGCCATCTTTTAGCTACGGACGAAACGAGCTGAGCGACCTTCGTTGCTCTCCGTCAGCGTCGAAGTTCGCCGGGTCAAGCCACTGCTCGAACGCAGCTTTGATGATGGGCCATTCGCTATCGATAAAGGCGTACCAGGCGGTATCCCGATTGCGTTGTTTCACGACTGCCGCTTGGCGGAAGACCCCTTCGAACTGGAAGCCATACCGCAACGCTGCCAGCCTGGACGGTTCATTGAGCGCGTTGCACTTCCACTCGTAGCGGCGATAGCCCAGGTCATCCATGCAGTACCGCATAAGAAGGAACATGGCCTCGGTACCCATCGGCGTCCGCTGAATACGCGGCGAGTAGGCAATCCAACCAACCTCAATTGAGCCGTTGGCCGGGTCGATACGTAACAGCGACGCCGTGCCGACTGCCTTGCCTGTCGCCGTACTGAGAATGGCGAAATGCATCGGATCATCCGTTGCCGCATTTGCCGCAGCGAAGGATCGATACGCCTCTCGATCGGTGAAGCGCTCGGTCGGAAGATACGTCCAGTCGTTTCCATTCGGCGCATCCATGTATGCCTCAAACAGGACGTCGGCATGTTGCCCGACATTCAGCGGTTCCAGCCAGCAAGAATCTCCGCGGAGCACAATCCGTTCCGGCCTTGGCCGTGGTGTCCAGTCGGGCAGCGCGGCGCCGATGGGTTGGCCAGCCTCAGGAGTCACCAAGGCAGGCTAGCGGGACGCCGCGAACAGGGTCGCCGACTTTACCAACCAGACCAGCGCCGGATCGGGCTGCTGCATCATCTCGGGATGCCACTGCACTGCGTACACCGCGCAGCCGGGCATCTCCATGGCTTCGACCACGCCATCGTCGGCGTGTCCAGTGGCCACCAGACCTGCGCCGAGGTGGCCAATGGTCTGATGGTGCAAGCTGTTCACCCCGGCGCCGGTGCCGTACAGGGTGGCCGTCAGCGAGCCGGGCGCGGCCATCATGTGGTGCGCAGCAACCGATCGGTCTTCCTCGAACCGCGGGTGCCCTGCTCCCTCGTCCCGATCGACGTGCTGCACCAACGTGCCGCCCATCAGCACGTTGAGCAGCTGTGCCCCTCGACAGATCCCGAGCACGGGCACCTTCTGATCGATGGCGGCGCGGAGAAGGGCCAGCTCCCAATCGTCACGATCGGGTTCGGTGACGCCCAGGCCGTCCTCGCGCGACGCACCGTATCTGGACGGGTCGACATCGGCACCACCGCTGACAACAAGCCCGTCGAGACGAAACATCATGTCCAAGACATCGGCGTCGCGCGTGAGTTCAACCGGAAGCCCGCCCGCGGCCGCGACTCCGGCGGGGTACTCGGTGAAATGCAGGTCGAATTCAGCGTCGTGCAGGGCGCTCGGCATATACGCCGCGAGACGACTAACAGGCCAGCGACGGCCGGAAATGCCGATGAGTGGTCGTGGACCGGATGTCACCGCGGGCAGTGTATCGTTTGGGAGCAAACGATTAGTCGGCTCAGGTCGGGGACGGGGGGAATGATGGGCGAGATTGTCGGGGCCGCCTTCGTTGCTCACGTGCCCACCATAGTTTTGCCCGAGCACATCCGTCGGGAGCTGAACGAAGGCGGCGAGATCTCGCTCGTGCCCTCACTCCATCAGATCCGGACCGACTTTCTCGACCCGCTCGAGGCCGACACTTTCGTCGTGTTCGACACGCACTGGTTCACCACCGTCGAGTTCGTGGTGGCCGCGCACCACCGACGACACGGAAAGTACACCTCGGAAGAACTTCCTCGCGGCATGAGGCAAATGCCGTACGACTTTCTTGGCGACCCTGAACTCGCCCATGCCCTCACCAACAGGGCCGCGCCGCGTGACGACATGTGGATTCACCCCTCAGACGATCCGTACCTGCCGATCCACTACCCCACCGTCAATCTTTTGCAATTCCTGCAACGCGACGAACGCTGGATGTCAATGGGCGTGTGCCAAACCGGAGAAGCGACCGACTTTCTGCTCGTCGGCCAACTGCTTGCAGATGCAATTACCTCGCTCGATCGACGGGTGGTGCTGCTGGCCTCAGGTGGGATGTCGCACACCTTCTGGTCGTTGCAGGAACTTCGCCAGCACGAAGCTTGCGACCCTGTTCACGTCCGCACTGTCGCGGCCCGCGCTGCCGATGAACAGATCCTCCGATGGTGGTCCGAAGGCGATCATCGATCCGTCGTCGAGTTCTACGAGAGCTACCGCCACTTCAAACCCGAAGGGCGCTTCGCTCACTATCTGATGATGCTGGGCGCGCTGGGCGGAGTCGGTTGCCAGGCACCGGGAATCCAGCGGTCCGACTACGAGAACTCGGCCGGTACCGGCCAGGTACACGTCACGTTCGCCAAGCCACCGGGTGGCTGGACGGGCGGCTGAACTCGATGGTTAGGAGACCTTGGACCCTTGCCCATCGGAGTCCACGGGATTATCGTTTTGGCATGGCACAGTCACGATTGGATGAACGTCTAACCTCGATTCCGCTGCGCAAGCGCGTCATGGTGGCTGACCTCGTTGAGAGTGTTGTGGGCCCCAATCCGCCCGTGGCGTTCGAGTGTTATGACGGCAGTCGAATCGGCCCGGACGATCCCAAGGCCACCGTCGAGCTTCGTTCCCGTGATGCGGTCCACCGCATCCTTACGGCCCCTGGCGACCTCGGCTTCGGTCGTGCGTGGGTAGCGGGCGACCTTGGCATTCGCGGCGATATCTACGCTGCCCTTGCGCTGCGTAACGTCGTCGACAAGCCGACGCTGTCGCCACGGCAGATCGCTCTGGCCGTGAGGTTGTTAGGCCGCGACGGACTCAAGCCGCTCGCTCCACCCGTTGAGGAGGCGAGGCTCCACGGGCGTCGCCACGGACGCGAGCGCGACGCTGCCGCCATCTCGCATCACTACGACGTGTCGAACGCGTTCTACCGACTGTTCCTCGGATCATCGCTCACGTATTCCTGCGCGTTGTGGGAGGACGGCACGACCAACCTTGAGCACGCACAGTCGGCCAAGCACGAGCTGATCTGCCGCAAGCTCGATCTCCGACCCGGCATGCGTCTTTTGGATGTTGGATGCGGCTGGGGATCATTGCTCGTCCACGCCGCCCAGCACTACGGAGTGCAAGGCGTTGGGGTGACCGTTTCGGCTCGACAGGCCGAATTGGCCCGTGCCCGGGTGGCCGATGCCAACCTGGGTGGCCAGGTGGAGATTCGGCTGCAGGACTACCGGGACGTCGCGGACGGCGGGTTTGATGCCATCAGCTCAGTCGGCATGTTCGAACACGTTGGGCTGAGCCAACTGCATGAGTACTTCCAAAAGTTGCGCACCGTGCTGCGACCCGGAGGTCGGCTGCTCAATCACGGCGTGTGCCGGCCGCCGGAACCCAAGCGTCGCTTTGCGAACCGCGGTTTCATCGATGCCTATGTCTTCCCCGACAAGGAACTTCATGAGGTCGGAACGGTCGTTTCGGCAATGCAGCACGCCGGGTTTGAAGTACGTCATGTCGAGAGCCTGAGGGAGCACTACGCGCTGACGTTGCGAGCCTGGGTTGCCAACCTCCAGAGCCACTGGGACGAGGCCGTTACCGAAGTCGGCGAGCGTCGAACTCGCATCTGGCTGTTGTACATGGCCGGCTGCGCACTCGGCTTTGAAGACGGTGACATCGAGATACATCAGGCCCTCGCCGTTCGGCCCGG
>JANMCE010000165.1:0-2483 GCA_031360915.1 Actinomycetes bacterium
GACCGGACGCGGGTGACGGTAGCCGTGACGTCGTTGGCTGCGGCGGGAGCGTGAATGTCGGCCACGCACGCTGCGGCCTGCTCTGCGGTCAGCAGGCCAGCGACGACAACCGCGTCAGCCAGCGATTGCCGGTTTCGCTGGGCCTCGGCCAAAAGCAGCTGCAGTTGGGCCTGAGCGGCGTGTTTGCCCAGCTTGGGGGCCAGGGCGCTCAACAAGCGTTCCGACGATAGATGGCCGCTGCTTGCCTCAATGTTGGCGGCCATGCGGGCAACGTCGACCTCGAGACCGTCGATCAAATCGCGGGCCATCGCTACGGCTGTGCACGTCAGCAGGCACACCTCGGGCAGGGCGAACCATTCGGCCTTCCAACCGCGTCCGTCGCGCTCGTGGAGTTGCACCATGGCTTCCAGCATCACGGCCGACTGTGAGCGAACGATGCGGGCCAAGGTATCGAGATGTTCACCGCGTTCGGGGTTGCGTTTGTGCGGCATGGTGATACTGCCGACGGCGTCCGCTGTGGTGGGCTCGCGCAGCTCGCCAATCTCGGGACGTTGCAATTCCATCACCTCGTTGCCGATACGGGCAAGGGTAGCGGTGATCATGGCCAGCAGGTGCGTGAACTCGGCGCCACGATCGCGGCTGGTGGTCCAACTGATACCGGGGTCGACCAGACCCAGCCGAGCACAGAACGATTCCCGTAGCGCTGGACCATCGGTGCCGAAGAAGCCAAGCGTCCCCACCGCTCCGCCGAGTTGGCCGACGAACCATCGTGATCCACCCTCGGTGAGCCGGACGAGGTGACGCGCGAGTTCATCGGCCCAAGACGAGGCTTTCAATCCGAACGTGATCGGCGCGCCCGGCTGTCCGTGTGTCCGCCCCGCCATGGCCGTGCCACGATGGGTATCGGCTTGGTTGGCGAGTGAGGTGAGTATCGACCGAAGGTCGCGTTCCACCAGAATGGCAGTGCGTCGCATGGCGAGCGATGTGCCGGTGTCGGTGACATCCTGCACGGTAACGCCGTAGTAGACGTGCTCGGCGGCATGGTTCGGCAGGATCTGCTTCAGTCCGTTGATGAGGCCAAGGGTGGAATGTGACGTGCGTCGGGTTTCGCTAGCCACGAAGTCCAGGTCGAGCTTGTCTACCTGAGCGCCGACCCGAATGGCCTTGGCCGAAGCGGATGGAATGATGCCGAGTTCTGCTTGGGCGTCAGCCAGCGCAACGAGCACATCGAGCCACGTCTGGATCCGAGCGTCGTCATCGAAGATGGCCCGTGCATCGTCGGTGCCCCAGAGATGCGCGTAGGCCGCGCTGTCGGTTAGACGGGCGCCCATGTCGCATCGACCTGGTGCGCCAGTGAAACGAGGGCCTCGCGTACTTGCGTGAGGGATGCACCCCATGGCACGACGGCCGTGGGGTGCCCGTTAACGGGAGTGGTGACGATGTCGGACTCCAGAAGACAGCACTTGGTCAGCAGCGGCCCGGTTCCAGTGCTCGGCATGTCGCGCGGGCAGGTGTCGACAAAGTCGGGGTTTTCGCCGTAGAACCACCGGTAAATCTCCCGCGATCGAGCGCAGCCCAGCAACGTCCAATCGGAGTGGGCCGGACGCTGATCGAGGTACGACGTGACACCAGATGTCATCTCGATGCCGGCACCGCGGCACGGCAGTAACACGTCACCTGAGGTGGGAGCGAGGCTATGGAGATCAACGTGTTCCACTTGCAACAACATCGGTGGCAGGTCCTCGGCGAGGTCCAGCACGCGTTGCGCCTGTTCGGCCAACTTGGCCGGATACGGCGGCACGACCTCACGCACCCGCACCCGGATCGGTGCGGGATCGAGCAGGAAGCTCACGTGGCTGTAGCGACCCTCCACCACTACACAACGAGCGGCGGGGTAGCCGTCGACCACCCTCGCCAATTGCGACGGCACTGCGGTGTCAAGGTCGGACCGCTGCACGTAGACCGTCTCATGAGGCAACGCCAGTACTCGTACCGACGCGGCGGGAGAGAACAACGGCTCGGTATTGGTTGGCGTCACTTCGATGAGCGCCGTGTCGGTGCCGTAACGAACGACGATGTATCGCGTTCGGCGATAACACTCGCGTCCCAGGAAGTAGGCCGTCAGCGCTTCTGCCGTCAACGTGAAAGACACCTCGGCAACCGACACATGTCGGTAGGCATCGGGTCGAGTGTTCACGAGCCGCTATCGCCGGGTGTTGGCGGGCTGGCCAAGAATCGCCATGGTGGTATCGGCGCGCAAGCCGAGCCGCAACGCCTCGACCCCGACCGCATCACGTGGTGCGACATTGGCCAGGTTGACATCGCTGCCGAGATGCCGGATAAACCAGGCCTGCTGATCCTTCCGGGGGGCCTCGAACACAACCTGATGCGGCTCAACGACGGTGAGCAGGGCATCAATCACGTCGGTTCGGACGCGGCCATCGGAGTTGAAAATACCTACGGTGCCGCTTTCGCGCCCTTCG
>JANMCE010000225.1:0-11575 GCA_031360915.1 Actinomycetes bacterium
GAGAAGGCCGAACACACGCCGACGTTATTCAGCTTGCCGGCGTCATCGAACAGTCCGAGCAGGAACGAGCCGACGCCCTGGCCGTCCTTATGGATGCGATAGCCGCCCACCACGCATTCGGTAGTGCGCTGATGCTTCACCTTCACCAACGACCGCACGTCGGGCGTGTACACACCGTCGAGGCCTTTGGCGATGATGCCGTCGAGACCAGCCCCTTCAAACCGGGTGAACCAGTCTTCGGCCTCGGCTCGATCAGTGGTAGTCGGTCCAAGGTAGACGGGGTGCGTCACGCGGGCCATGGCGGTATCGAGCATCGCCCGTCGCTCCCTCAGGGTGACATCGAGCAGGCTGCGATCGTCGATGGCCAGCAGATCAAAAGCTACGAACGCCGCTGGCGTTTCCGCCGCCAACCGCTTGACCCGACTCTCGGCCGGGTGAATGCGCTGCAACAGCGCGTCGAAGTCGAGCCCGAGCCCGTCGGCACTCGGCAGAATGATTTCACCGTCAACAACGCAGCGATCGGGTAACTGTTCGCGCAGCGCAGTGACCACTTCGGGAAAGTAGCGGGTGAAGGGCCGTTCATTGCGACTGGTGAGCTCCACCGAATCACCATCACGAAAAACGATGCAGCGAAACCCGTCCCACTTCGGCTCAAACAACCAGCCCTCGCCCTGCGGCAAAACGTCGGCGGCCTTGCACAACATCGGCGACAACGGTGGATTCAACGGCAACGTCATCCCACCACGTTAACGGTCGGTCAGTGGCTGATGGAGGCTCGCTGCTGCCAGAGTTCGACGGCCGTCCAGTCGAGATGCTGGAAGACATCTAGGGCGTACACGCGTGTGTACTGACGCTGGGCCAGGGTGCCGGTCATGCGGACGCGAATCACGAGTTGGCCGGAGCGAAAGACACAGACAGGCGAACCAGTGTGGTCCATACCGGTGAAGCGGGCTGCGCCGAGTTGGTCGAAGTCCTCATGGCGCCGGTCCTTGTACTGACCGCTCAGACGAGTCCAGTGCTCTTGAGAGGAGCAGAAACCACGGAGCGCAACGACCTGCAGGGTGGTGTCATCTTCATCGAGACGCCGGGAGGCATCGAGCACGAACTCGGTTGCCCGCCGAAACTCCCAGCCCGACGCGTCGGCCTGTTCGCAACGAACGCGCACCGGATACCCAAGTAGCGACTGCTCCCGACCCCAGAGTTCGGTCAGTTCCGAAAGCACGTCCAAACGCGGCGGATCCGAGGGAGCGGGCCCGATCAGCACCAGTTCTGGTCCCGCCTGTCGGCCCGCGAGAAGATCAGGCACGACCGCAAGCGGCGGGGCCTCGAGCTTCACTACCTCGGGTTGGTGACGGCGGAATCTTGACATGGCTCCAGACTTTCTCCTCGTCTATCGGTCGTGAGCGGCGCGAATGAAGCACCGAAGATGTTCTTTCCGACCTTTTCTTCCGGAGCAACTACGTTGGTTGAGGTGAGCGACGCCGGAAACGCAATGCAAGCCAAGCTTGACGACCTCAACATGCGTAAGCAGGCGGCCTACGCCGCCGGTTCCCCCCGGTCAGTCGAGCGTCAACACGCCAAGGGAAAGATGCTGGCCCGCGAACGCATCGACGTACTGCTCGACAAGGGGTCGTTCCAGGAACTCGACCTGCTCGCCCGCCACCGCGCCGGCAGCGCCCTTGACGAACGTCCGTACACCGACGGCGTCGTCACCGGATGGGGGACAATCGACGGTCGAAAGGTGATGATTTTCAGCCAGGACTTCACCGTGTTCGGTGGAGCGCTGGGCGAAGTGTTCGCCGAGAAAATCCACAAGCTGATGGACCTCGCGCTCAAAGTCGGTGCTCCGGTCATCGGTTTGAACGACGGTGCTGGCGCTCGCATCCAGGAGGGCGTGGTGTCGCTCGCCAGCTACGGCGGTATCTTCTACCGCAACGTGCAGTCGTCGGGCGTGGTGCCGCAGATATCGGTCATCCTCGGGCCGTGCGCAGGCGGCGCGGTGTACAGCCCGGCCATGACCGACTTCATCTTCATGGTGCGCGAGTCGTCGCATATGTTCATCACCGGCCCCGACGTGGTGAAGACCGTGACCGGTGAAGAAGTCACGCTCGAAGAACTCGGCGGCGCCATGAGCCACGCCTCAAAGTCCGGCGTCGCCACGTTCGTATCCGACGATGAGCATGCCTGTCTTGAAGACGTGCGCTATCTGCTTTCGTTCCTGCCGACCAACAACCTCGAGCAGCCGCCGCGTGTTGAGCCCACCGATGCGCCCGACCGCTTATGCCCGATGCTTCGCGACATCCTGCCGCCGAACGCCAACCAGCCCTATGACATGCGCAACGTCATTCGCGAAGTGATGGACGACGGCGAGTTCTTCGAGTACTTCCCTCATTGGGCCAAGAACATCGTGTGCGGCTTCTCCCGGGTGAATGGCGAGAGCGTCGGCGTGGTGGGCAACCAACCCATGATGCTGGCCGGTGTGCTCGACATCGAGTCAGCAGAGAAGGCGGCGCGCTTCGTGCGCACGTGCGATGCGTTCAACATTCCGCTGATCACGTTCGTCGACGTACCGGGCTTTCTTCCCGGTGTCGATCAGGAGTACGGCGGCATCATCCGCCACGGTGCCAAGCTGCTCTACGCCTACTGCGAAGCCACGGTGCCCCGCATTTCCATCATCACTCGTAAGGCCTACGGTGGCGCCTATGTCGTGATGGATTCGAAGTCGATCGGCTCCGATCTTTCCTACGCATGGCCGACGGCCGAACTCGCCGTGATGGGTCCGCAGGGCGCGGTCGAAATCGTCTATCGGCGCGAGCTGCAGCAGGCCGCCGACCCGGCCGCCCGGCGCACCGAACTCATCGCGGAGTACACCGAGAAGTACGCGAACCCGTTCAACGCAGCCGAGCGAGGCTACGTGGATGACGTGATCGATCCGGCCGAGACCCGACAAAAGATCGTCTCTGGGCTCGACATGCTGCGCACGAAACGTGAAGAGTTGCCGAAGCGCAAACACGGCAACGTCCCGCTGTGATCGGAACCGCACGCCCGCAGATTTCGCCTACGCCGACCGATGAAGAGGCCGTCGCGATCGCAGCCGCCATCGAGTTCGCCTGGCCTCGCGTCGTGATTCTCGAGTCCGTCACTGCGCCAGCGCCGCCAGCCGCCTGGCGATACAGCGGTCGCTGGTGGAACGCACCTCTCCCTTTGCGACGGCAGCGCCCATGATCGATGTTGCGGCGGTGCGGCGAGAGACTCCTGGTTGCCAGGGGGTTGCCCACCTCAACAACGCCGGCGCCGGTCTGCCGACCCAGGCCACCCTCAATGTGGTCCACGGCTATCTCAAACTGGAAGCCGCGCTCGGAGGCTACGAAGCCCACGACGCAGCCGCGGCCGCGTTCGGCTCCGTGCGTTCATCGGCGGCGCGCCTTGTCAATGCAACTCCGGAAGAAATCGCACTGACCACCAGCGACAGCCACGCGTTCACCAAAGCCTTCTGGGGGCTGGTGCTCGACGGCTGGTTCTCGTCAGGCGATCTTGTTGTCCTTGATCGTCTCTCGTACAACAGCCACCACTATGCGTTACTGCAAGCAGCCCAACTGGTCGGCATTCGGCTGGAAGTGCTCGATGATCTCACGACCGTTCCGGTCAACGCCCGAATGGTGGCCTTCACCTTGATCGGCACCCACTCCGGCCGGGTGCACGATCTCTCCGGGGTGAGTGAACAGACCCGCACGCTTGGCATCCCATTCTTTGTCGATGCCTGCCAAGCAGTGGGTCAGCGCGTGGTAGATGTGCAGACGCTCGGCTGCGACGTACTCACGACCACCGGACGCAAATGGCTGCGCGGCCCGCGTGGCACCGGGTTCATGTTTGTGCGAGCGCCGTGGATCACGCGCATGCAACCACCCGGCATCGACGGCATGGCAGCCACGTGGATATCGGACGAGTCCTTTGCCCTCATGCCCGACGCTCGTCGGTTTGAGGAGTTTGAAACGAGCTTTGCCGCTCGCCTTGGTCTCGGCTCCGCCATCGATCAGGCACTCGAGCTGGGTATCGACAACATTGCCGAGCGCGTTGATTATCTCGCCACGATGTTGCGGAGCGAACTCGATGCGCTCGGCACCGTCACATTGTATGACGGTGATGGTGATCGGTCCGGCATCGTGACCTTCACGGTTGACGGGCACCAGCCGGAGAGCCTGAAGGCGAAGGCTGCGTCAGCGGGCATCAACGTAAGTGTGTCCGACGGACCGTGGATCGAACCCTCGTCAAGCAACCGATTCCTCACGGCCGTCTTGCGAGCGTCACCGCACTACTACAACACCGAAGACGAGCTCGCTCGATTGGTCGACGTGATAGCCAGATTGCGCTGACCGTCCAAACAACCTGCAGCTGGCGGCTCATCGATGACATCGACACGCCGCCAGCTGCTCAGCCCGAAGCTACGGGGCCTTGGCGGTCGTTGCGCCGCCAGCGGCCGCCGTGGTGGCCGACGTCTTAACGGTGCTGTCGCTGGGGGTGGACTTTGTGCTGGATCCGCACGCTGCGAGTCCGAGGGTAAGGACGACGGAAACAGCTACGGCACTACGTCGGGCGGAAAACTGGGTCATGTGACACCTTTCTTCTTTCTTCTTTCCTTTGGGCGATTATCCCCTCGCGCTCCTTTTTGTAAACCTGGACAGACGGAAAGGTTCCGAGTGCGAGGCGATGAAGCACCCTAGGACAGCCCCGCCGAAATGTATCGGCGGCCCGCACCAAGCACGGATCTGCTTAGCTGAGCAGCTCGCGAATACGGTCCTTCGGGCGCCCGATGATGGCCTTGTCACCCCGCACCACAACCGGTCGTTGCATCAGCATCTTGTGCTTCAGCAACAACTCGATAACCGCATCGGGTGTGGTGTAATCGTCGGCGTTCAGCCCGAGCTTGGTGAACTGGGAATCCTTGCGGACCAGGTCAGCCACCGGGTCCTCTAGGTGCTCGACCAACCACGTCAACGCGGCACGATCAGGCGGCGTCTTCTGGTACACGATGATTTCGGGTTCAAGACCCAACTCTGAGGCAATGCTCACGGCACCGCTCGAAGAGTTTCAATGGGGGTTATGAAAGATGGTGAGCTTGTCGGCCATCTGCCATGTCTAGCGCATGCGGGCAGGTCGGCCGCCAACCGACCTGCCCGCGTTCGTCGCTACTTCCCGTCGGCGTCTTTGTCGCCCGGAATGAAGCCTTCAACCTTGTCCTTCACCAGCTCCACTTTTTCCTTCACGGAATCGGGAAGCTTGTCCATCAGCTCGCCGGCCTTCTCCTTGACCTGGCCGACCTTTTCCTTCACCGAGTCGGGCAGCTTGTCGGTGAGCTCCTCAACCTTGTCCTTCAGATCGTTGGCGATCTCGGTTGCTTTGTTCATGAAATCACTCATGCGTTTCTCCTTCGTTGTCCCGGACGGGGCATTCACACGATACGACCGCCCAGGGTCGGTCCCAACCCAAAACGCGAACGTCGGAAGCAGGCGGACGCGCCTGCTTCCCACGTGTTCCTCGTGTACGGGAGTTAACTCGAGGCGACTGGTACGACGGTGGTGGGCGCAACCGTGGTGGCGGGTGCGGCCGTCGTTGCAACCGGGATGGCCTGCTTGTCGACCGTGAACACCTTGGCTTCCGGGGCGGAGAACAGCGGGGTGAGCTGCTTGAGACCACCCTTGGCTCCGGCGTCGGGGCTGGCGACGATCACTTCACGAGCTGGGGGCTGACCCGGGTTCGAGTAGTCGATCGGGCTGAGGATGCCGCCGGTGTCGATGGCCTTCATTTGAGTGAACGCGGTGGCCAAACCGTCACGGCTCATGTCGCCAAGGTCGCAGGCCTTCTTCATAATCTGGAAGAAGATGTTGGCCTGGCCGTAGCCGAACGTCACCGAGTTCTGCGGCTCAACCGTCGGGTACTTCTTCGTGAAGAGGTCCCGCACCTTGGACGGGCCGGCACCGGTGTCGTTGAACGTTGACGCGGACTGGGCGACGTAGAAGTTCGAGACCAACGCGTCCTTCGCCGGGCCCTTCAGGAACTCGGGGTCCCACGTGGGGTTCGAGCCGAGGAACGGCACGTTCAATCCGTTGGCCACGGCCCACGGCAACACCGACGCCGTCATCTTCGGGCTTGCGTCAGCAGCACGGCCTTCACACCGGCATCTTTGTACTTGCTCATCTGCGCAGTCGCTTCGGCAGCCTTCGAGTCAACGGCCTCACCGAGAAGTTCGAAGCCACGGGCCTTGGCCATGATGGTTGCGCCAAGGAAGCCGTTCTTTCCGTACTCGGAGTTGGCATAGATCATGCCGACCTTGTCGCCGGCCTTCAGACCTTTTTCCTTCATGAGAAAGTCGATGCCGTCGATCATTTCGACCGAGTACGGCGTACCCGCCATCACGATGTACTTCGACGCCAACAGGTTCGACGCCCACGACACGGGCGAGGTCATCATCTTGTCGGCATCGATCTGCGGGAGCAGCGCTGTTGTCATCGCGAGAGCGACCAACACAATCTTGGCCACCAGCGGCCCTCGCCTCACCGGACGGGGTCCTGACGCAACGCGGGTGACGGTGGCTGTGGCAGCCGGGCGTTCGGCCACGATCTCAGACACGCCCGACCTCCTTGGTGCCGAACAGCCACGTGAAGCTCGGCGATCAGGAGCTTCCGGTGAGCCGACGCCACACCAGGGAAGTCAAGGATCGATTCAGCCGCCATCGGGCCAGGCCCGGTCGAGAGGCCTCAGGTGCCCGCCCGCCGCGAGATCGTTCGCCATCCCCGAGCCGATGCTGCCCGGCCTTCGCGTCAGGACCGCCCGGCCATTCGAGAAATGGATGAGCAGAGCGTCGCCGGTGACGTGCTGGTGCAGTCACTGATTCGCGCTCAGCTCGGTCTGGCCTTTGCCGTCATGGCGTTGTTCGCGATCGTGTTCGGCAGCCTTGGTCTCTCGCTCGCGCTCACGGGCGGGTTCCACGGTGCGCAAGTGTTCGGGGTTCCCGTCACGTGGATTCTGCTCGGACCGCCAAGCTTCGCCGTCATCGCCGGGCTGGGGTGGCTGTACCGACGCCAAGCCGACCGGAACGAGCAGGACTTCATCGACGTGGTGGAGCGGAGCTGATGGAACTGGCCGGCATCATGATAGTTGTCATTGCAACATTCGCGATCGGAACCTACGGCGTGCGCGTAGCCCGAACGACGTCCGACTTCTTCGTGGCTTCCCGTCAGGTGGGTGCGACCATGAACGCATCGGCCATCTGCGGCGAATACATATCGGCGGCTTCGTTCCTCGGTGCAGCCGGGCTGATCATGCGCTACGGGTCAGGCATGTTGTGGCTTCCCTTGGCCTACGCCGCCGGGTACCTCTTCCTGCTGCTGTTCGTCGCCGCTCCCCTGCGCCGCTTTGGTGCCTACACCGTTCCCGACTTCGCCGAGGGACGCCTGGATTCCCTCCTCAATCGACGTATCGCCATGATCTTCGTGCTCGCCATCGGCTGGTTCTATCTGCTACCGCAGATGAAAGGGGCGGGCCTCACCCTGACGGTCATCACTGGTTCGCCCTATTGGGTTGGCGTCGTCGTGGTTGGCACCGTCATCACGGTCAACGTGGCGATCGGTGGCATGCGCGGCATCACCTTCGTGCAGGCGTTCCAGTACTGGGTGAAAGTGGTCGCCATTGGGGTGCCAGCGCTGATCTTCATCACGTTCATTCATCACCCCAATCAAGCATCGCTCACCCAGCCGGTGCCGCCGAGGTTCGCCAACGAGACGTCGGTGAAGTTTGACCGCTCGGTCTCCGTCGAGGTTTCGGAACAGGTCAGACCGATAGGCACGGGCGTTGTCGACGGCGCGCCGCTGTCGGGTCCGGTCGAGCTGCTGCCCGGCATCCACACCATCGGTAAAGGCACCCGGCTCACGCTTGCGCGTGGGGCGGCGGTACCGCTCGTGAAGGGAACGAGCGTGAACAACAACGAACGGTGGGCGCTGCCATACAGCCTGTCGGGCAACGACCGCCCGCATCCGTTGTACGCCAACGGTTCACTGCTGGTCGCGCAATTGCTCGGAGTGATAGGACTCCCCCACATTCTTGTTCGTTTCTACACCAACTCCGATGGTCATACTGCTCGGCGCACCACGCTGTTTGCGCTGTGCCTGCTGGGGTTGTTCTACATCTTTCCTGCCGTGCATGGCGCGCTCGGGCGCTTGTACGCGCCCAGATTACTTATGACGGGGTCCGCCGATGCCGTGGTTTTGGTACTATCGCGTCTCATCGTGGGTGGCGTCGCCGGCGGGATCCTCGCCGGCCGGGGCGATGGCTGCCTTTCTTTCCACTGCCTCGGGCTTGTTGATCGCCGTGAGCGGCGCCCTCTCGCAAGACCTGCTGTCGGGCAGCGTGCGCGATTTCCGGCGCATGGCCATGGTAGCCGGATCAATCGCCATCCTCTTCGGACTGCAGGTGCGTGACATCGATCTGAACGTGCTGGTCGGATGGGCCTTCGGTGTCGCGGCGTCGTCACTGTGTCCGTTGCTGGTGCTCGGCATTTGGTGGCGCGGCCTGTCACGTCGAGGCGCGGCAGCAGGGATGCTTACCGGCGGAAGTCTAGCCACCATCTCGGTGCTGCTCACCATGATCGGCGTGCGGCCGGGCGGTTGGCTCGGTGCCATTCTGTCCCAGCCGGCGGCCATCACCGCGCCACTGGGTTTCCTGGTGATGGTGCTCGTTTCGCGGGCAACAACGTCGTCGGTAGCCAGCGCGGTCAGCGCCAAGATGGTTCACCTGCATCTGCCTGAGGCCATCGGCCTCGGGCGCAACTGGCGGGACTGACTCAGCTCGAGGCGACCGGAGGATTGGTGGGCTTCGGCGCTGGTGGATTGGTGGCCTTTGGTGCGGGCGGATTGGTGGCCTTCGGCGGTGCCGCCGTTGTTTCGGGTGCAGGCGGATCAGTGGCCGGCGGCGGTGCTGGGGTGGTCTGGGGCGCTGGCGTAGACGGCGCCGCAACCGTTGCCTTGACCGTTGCTGCAGTCGTCGCCGGCGCAGCGGTCGTTGCGACGGCTGGCGCGGCCGTTGTGACGGGAGCAGTCGTCGTGGCGGGAGCGGCCGGGGCAACGGTCGTTGCCGGCACCGCAGGCTTGCTGCTTCCGCACGCATTCAGGCCAGCAACGCTGGCGATCAGCAAGATGACACCTGCTCGTCGAGGTACAACGGCCATTGGGAGTCCTTTTCGTCGTCAATCGCCCGGGTTAGAGCAACGAACTGAACGTAAGGCAGGGGTACCTCAGACGTACCGCCGTGCAGCCGAAGTTTCTTTACCTGTAAGGAGCTCTTCAGGCGCCTTTGGCGGCCTGCCAGGCGGCTTCGATGTGTTCGATGGTCAGGCCGCAGCAGCCGCCGAGAATGCTGGCGCCATGGCCGATCCACTCGTTGAAATAGTCATGTAGGCGAGCCGGTGAGATGGTGTCAACGAAGCGCCAGTCGGGCATCTCGAAGTGACCCGAGTCGGGGTAGGCCATGAGCGGGCCTTCAAAGTTCGAACGCACCAGATCGAGCGCGTCGCTTACGGTCTCCGACGTGGTGTGCATCACTCCGGCCGCATCGATCCCTGACGCCGGGATGAGATCGACGATGGTTTGCAATGGCATGTCTTCGAGCTGATCGAAGCTCAGGAGCGAGCCGTCGGTACCTCTACGGGCACTGAGACCGAACCACACCGGAAGGCCGGTACTGAGCGCTGCCTCTGCGACGAGCGGGATGCGAACGGGGTTGTACATCATTTCAAGCATGATGTGATCGACTCCGGCGCCCTTCAGGATGTGGGCGAGCTCGTGATAGGCGTCTGACATCTGTGCTTCGGACAGCCCGTGATGGGTGTCGACCGCTGCCCCACCAGCCGTGAGTGGAATCATGTGCGAGAGCGATCCGGCAACCGCGACATGTTCGACAGAATCAACCAATTCCCGTGCCCGCATCGCAGCGGCCACCGCGCGTTCGTTGATCTCAACCAGCTGATCAGCGTAACCAGCGGGCGTGAGCATGAGCCGTGACGACGCGTACGTGTTGGCGGTGATGACATCGGCGCCAGCCACGATGTAGTCGAGGTGAATCTGGGTGAGCAGTTCGTCGTTGTCGAGCGTGGCCGGGCCGCACCACGCGGCCGCGTCCATAGACACGCCGCGCCGCTGCAGCTCGGTGCCGGTACCGCCATCGAGCACGATGAACTGCTTGTCATCGAGCGCTGTCTTCACTCGTCGATATGCAGCCGAGTGATGCACTTAGCGAGCAAGTCCAATGGGACACGAGACGCCCATGCCTCCGATGCCGCAGTAACCGTCGGGGTTCTTGGCGAGGTACTGCTGGTGGTATTCCTCTGCGTAGTAGAAGGCGCCGAGCGGTTCGATCTCGGTGGTGATCTCGCCGTGTCTCGCCGCGGTCAATTCTTTTTGGAAGATGTCGCGGGTGTGAACGGCCTCGGCCTTCTGCTCGTCGTTGGCGTAGTAGATACCGCTGCGATACTGCGTGCCTGCGTCGTTGCCCTGACGCATGCCTTGCGTGGGGTTGTGTGATTCCCAGAACACTTTGCACAGCGACTCGAAACTGATGACGGCAGGATCGAACGCGACGAGTACCACTTCGTTGTGTCCGGTCTTGCCGGTGCAGGTCTCCTGATACGTCGGATTCGGTGTGAAGCCACCCGAGTAGCCAACGGCGGTGGAGTACACGCCGGGTGTCTGCCAGAAGATGCGCTCGGCACCCCAGAAGCAGCCGAGTCCGAAAACCGCAGTCTCGATGCCTGCTGGCCACGGCCCCATAATCGGGTTGCCGTTGACGTAATGCTTCGAAGGCACGGGCATGGTGGCAGTGCGACCATGTAGTGCTTCATCGGGGGTGGGCATCGTGGATTTTGTGAACCAGGCCATGACCTCAGGATACGACAGCAATCGGCCGATGCCTACGGCGGGCGATGAGTTCCCGAACTTGTGAGAATTCGGCCCGGGTCGAAAGCGGAAGACGGCCGCGGATCCTGCCAATCTTTCGGAGGGAGGTGCCCGCGGCCGTTGCCATCAGTCAGTTATGCGGCGCAGGTCTGCACCTTGCGGGGTCGGCCGGGGCCGATGAAGCCTTCGCTGATCTGGCCATCTCGGAAGAGGTGGCCGCCCCAGACGCCTTCTACCTCGGCTCGCTCGACTGCTCCGGCGAAGCAGACATCGGCGTGCTCGCAGGATGCGCACAGTGCCTTGGCCCGGCCGACAAGCGCGTTCCGCTCATCAGCCTTCAATGACGGGCTGGGGAAAAAGACGTCGATCAAGCCGGAGCACGGGGCGCCGGTGATGGTCGGGAGCTCGAACACGAGCGGGTTGGTCTGGGTAAGGGTCATTTGGGGTCACCTCCTTGTTTCGGTGTTTTGTACGACAAGGGAGATGGCCCGAAAACAATTCGAGCCGCCTCCCGGAGATCCGAGGGCGGCTCGCTCGTAAGCGGCTGAGTGCGTTTGGCAATCAACCAGGTACGAGCGCCTCCTCGGAAACAGGGGCCTGCGGGCGGGATTCTTTGCCCCACGACCGCGCGC
>JANMCE010000245.1:0-48414 GCA_031360915.1 Actinomycetes bacterium
GTCGGCCACCGCCGTCTTCTTGCCCTTCGACACGCCGGGGCCGGCCGCCTTCTCGGCGGCCTTTCCGGCCCGCTTGGCGGCCATCGCCTCCATACGCCGCTCGCGCTGGGTGATCGGGTCCATACCGAACTTGGCCATGATCACGGCAAACAAGAGGTACAGGGTAGCGGAGAACAGACTCACGCCGAACGTGCCGACGCTGTACTTGCCCTTCGCCGTAAAATACAGGAAGACGTTGAAGAGGACGACGAACAGTCCGATCAGACGCAACAGCTTTTTCCACGGTACCGGTCGTTTTGTGTCCCAAGCCAAAGTGTGATTCCTAGCACGCCAGGCACGAAAAGGCCGAGAAGGTCAGGTTGGTCTCAACGTAAAGGACAGGTTGTATCAACCTCGCGGCTGTTTCATGTCGCTTCCGGTCAGCATGTGCCTACCATCGAAAGGTTCGGCGGATGGCGGAGGGATTCTGGATGGACGAGATTGGTGAGCAGCCGGTAGCGCTGCCGAAATGGGCTGAGCGCGGGTACATCCCACAGAAGGTGCCGCGCCCGACGGCATGGTCGCGATTCAGGCTGCCCCTGGGCATGCTGGCTGCCGTCGTGTTTGCAGCTGTGGTGGGAGGGGCTTTCGTGCTCGGCCGGGAAACCACCAAAACGGCGACCCCTTCAATATCCGCCATCAGCGTGACGACCGTAAGCGTGAGCCCAACCGCTGCCGTCACGGCGGTCATTCCAGCGTCCACGGCCGTAGCCGACACGACGGTCCCCGACACGACGGTGGCGACGACAACAACGGCGGCATCCACGACGACCACCGTCGCGACGACCACCGTCGCGACGACCACGACCGCGCCGCCGACAACGGTGCCCATCGAAGCGCTGGCGCCGCGCACCGCGGTGTACTCGCAGGGCAAGATCTATCTCGGGGGAGCAATGCCGTCGCAGACGGCGGCTGACGTCATTATCGACAAGGCCGCCAACGTGCTCGGTCGAGCGAACGTCGTGGTGGAATACGTCATTGATCCTCGGGCATCTCTGCCCAAC
This sequence comes from Actinomycetes bacterium, assembly GCA_031360915.1. GTDB lineage: Bacteria > Actinomycetota > Acidimicrobiia > Acidimicrobiales > Ilumatobacteraceae > JANMCE01. Next base: position 1,044 of record JANMCE010000245.1, read on the forward strand.
GAGGGCAGCCTGCAGGTGGCCGACACGGTCCTGTTCGAGTCTGACTCTTTCACGCTTACTCCCGAGTCGTTGCCCATCCTCAACCTCGGCGTCGTGCTGATGAAACAAAACCCCAAGATCACCATTGATGTCATTGGCCACACCGACTCCGAGGGCAGCGTCCACAGCAACGCTGTGCTCGCGCAGCGTAGATGCGACGCGGTCATTGCCTACCTGACAGCGGCGGGCATCGAAGCGGAACGCCTTGTGGGTATTCCGAAGGGTGCGACGGAGCCGGTTGCCGATAACGCCAATCCGGAAGGCCGCCGACTGAACCGTCGCGCTGAGTTCATCGTCCACGGTCTCCTGGAGACCTAACCCCTCGAGTCGTTAGGCCCAGGCGGCCCCAGCATCTAGAGTTCACCCACGTGCGTGTCGGAGTCCTTACCGGTGGCGGAGATTGCCCCGGCCTCAATGCCGTCATCCGCGGAGTCGTCCGAAAAGGCGAAATGGTCTACGGCGATGAAGTCATTGGCTTCCTGGATGCCTGGCACGGTGTCATGCACGATCACACCATGCCGCTCAACGTGCGCGGTCTGCGCGGCATGCTGCCGCGCGGAGGCACGCTGCTCGGCACCAAGCGAGGCGGACCTTACGATGACCCGGGCGGCGTCGATCGGGTCAAGGAAGCGTTCGTGCACCACGGCCTTGATGCGCTCATCGTTGTCGGCGGTAACGGATCGCTTAGCGTCGCGTCACGATTGGTGACCGAAGAAGGCCTACCGATTATCGGCGTGCCAAAGACTATCGACAACGACGTTGTCGGTACCGAAACCACGTTCGGTTTCCACACCGCTGTTCAGATCGCCACCGACGCCATTGACCGTCTGCACACCACGGCCGAAGCGCACGACCGGGTGTTGGTCGTGGAAGTCATGGGCCGAGACGCCGGGTGGATCGCGACCTACGCCGGGATCGCCGGGGGAGCCACGGTCATTTTGGTGCCTGAGATTCCGTTCGACCTCGATGAGGTGTGTGACATCCTGCAGCGTCGGCACGACCGTGGGCGGTTTGCGTCGATTGTGGTCGTGGCCGAGGGCGCCAAGCCGAAACCGGGCACGCTCGAAATCGAAACCCCGCTGCTTGGCAAGCACGGTCATGAGTTGCTGGGTGGCATCGCCTATCGCATTGCGCCAGTCATTGAGGAACGAACTGGGTTCGAAACCCGCGTCACCGTGCTTGGTCACACCCAGCGCGGCGGCACACCAACAGCCTACGACCGCGTGCTGGCGACCCGCTACGGACTCGCTGCCATTGACGCGGTCCACGACCAGGCGTGGGGTCAGATGGTGGCATTCCGGTCGGCCCGAATCACGCGCGCCAACATGGCCGACGTGGTGGGCAAGTCCCGCGGCCTCGACATGTCGCTGTACTCCGACGTGGCCTCGGTGTTCTTCGGGTGACGGCTGCCGTCACTTCGACGGGATAGCCACGTAGTCAGGCTGGCTGCTCGGACTGAGTTCGGCGAAGTCAGCAACGCTGAGTGCCTTGCTGACAATGACGCGACTGCCGTCGGCCCGCGGCCACTCTCGCGGCGTGCCGTTTACCAGAATGCGTACCTGCTTCACCGATGGAATGGCGGACGCGGTGTACACCAACTGGGCGACGGCTCGCACCAGTTGATCCCCCTTGGCGTTGAAGAAGGTGTCGTTCAGGTTGATCTCTGCCACGCCTTCGGCCGACTGGGTCGCGCTGGTGAGTTGGGTCTCCAGCGGAATCGCGGTCAGGACCGTTTTTGCTTCGTCGGCCGTCGGCCCTCTGAGGAGTTCCTTGATGGCTGACGACAGGCTGACTTCGGCCGGGCGCATGATGGTCTGCAGCCGATCAGGGCGACCGGTGGTGGCAGTGGCGATGAAGAAGACCTTGACTTTCGCGTTCTGAGCGACCGTGAAGGACACAGCAGACGCGACGGAGGAGGGCGTGCGACGATCGGTAATGTCGTGTGGCTGAGAATCGACGGGGATGCCGCAGGATGCGAGCAGCGCGGCCACCAGTAGGCCGGCGAACAACGGTCGGGTCCGGCGCATCAGGCTTCCTCAGCCGGAAGTTCGATAACGAAGCGCGCACCCTCGGCGCCGTCCGAACGGTCCTCTACCCACACCCGGCCGCTGTGGAGGCGGATGTGTTCATCCACCAGCGCCAGGCCGAGGCCGGCGCCGTCGCCCATGCCGCGTCGGCCCGATCTTGCGCCGCGGGCGAAACGCTTGAAGACAAGTTGCCGCTCTTCGGGCACCACACCCTCGCCGTGATCTTCCACTGCGATGTGCACGTGGCCGATGGGTGAGCCTTCACCTTCCGGAACCTCCACGGTGATTTCGATGTCGGCACCGCCATGAATGCGGGCGTTGTCGATGAGGTTGGCAATTGCGCGAGCGAGGCGTCGTCTGTCACCGTTGATAATGAGGGACTCGGCCTGCTCGGACACGGTCACCGAGGAACTCGGGACGCTGGAAACGGCCACCGCGTTGCGCACGAATTCGGCAACGAGCAACTCCTCGAGATGGAGACGCACCGCTCCGGCGTCGAACCTCGAGATCTCCAGCAAGTCCTCCACCAGACCTTTGAACCGGCCGACGTCGGCGACAAGAAGGTCAAGGGCCGCGGCGGCTCGCTCGGGCATTTCGTCGCGACGGGCCTGCATCACTTCGATCGATGCCGACAGCGTCATGAGCGGCGAGCGCAGCTCATGGCTTACGTCTGAGGCGAAGCGGGCATCGCGTTCCACCCGTTCCTGCAGGATGTTGGCCATTTCGTTGAACGCCTCGGCCAGCGAACGCAGGTCGGAGTCGTCCGTCGGGTCGAGTCGAGTATCAAGCCGACCACCGGCGAGGGCCTTGGCCGCGAGGGCGGCCTCGGCTAACGGGCGCACCGTGCGCTTCGACGCCCACGCACCGAGCAGTACACCGAACGAAGTGGTGATGAGCGCTGCTCCGAGCAACGAGACACCGACACCGCGCAACGTTTTCGATAACTCATCGAGCTTGACGATCTCGTAGTAGCTCGACGGCGGATTGGCCTCAAGTTGAACACCGGTAATCAGAAACCGCGTCCCCTTCTGCACGGTGACGATCTGCGCTGCGGTCTGTTGGGCATCAACGCGTGTGATGAGAGCTCGCGGGAGGTCTTTCTCGCTCGACTCCTGCGAGAGCGGGATCCACTGGTCGCGCCAGTGAACCACGAGATTGGTTCCGCTCGGGGGCGAAATCTCCTTCAGTACATCGACGACGCCAACGGGATTCGTTCGCAACTTCTCTCGCACCGCACGCGAGTTGATAAACGCCTGGAGTGTCGCGGAATCCTCGCGCTGGTGGATCAGGATTGAACGGGTGAACGCGAACGTCGTAGTGGACAGCACCGTTGCGAGAACAAACGCGCCAAGGGTGTAGGCGAGCGTGATGCGCTTGCGCAGACCGAGGCGGCGCGGCCGCAGTCGTTCAAACGCGTGGAGCCAGGCGCGAGGAGGGCGCACTATCCCTGGAGTCGGTATCCGAGGCCGCGCACGGTGACGACATGCTTAGGGTTGGCCGGGTCGGCTTCCACTTTCATGCGCAGCCGCCGGACATGCACGTCGACCAGTCGACCGTCACCGAAATAGCCGTAACCCCACACCTTGTCGAGGAGCGTCTCGCGGGAGAACACCCGACCGGGGTTGGAGCCGAGCTCGACCAAGAGGCGGAACTCGGTCTTGGTGAGGTGGAGTTCTTGATGGCGCAGCAGCACCTTGCCCTCGTCGGGAATGATTTCCAACTCGCCAAAGACCAGTTTGTGATGCCCCGGCTGGGCCGGACGGGCCCGGCGGAGCAGGGCGCGAATACGGGCCGACAGCTCCTTCGGTGCGAATGGCTTGGTGAGATAATCATCGGCACCCGCTTCGAGTCCGGCGACAACATCGTGGGTGTCGACACGGGCAGTTACCATGACGATGGGGACGTCGCTGTTGCGGCGAATGGAGCGACACAACTCGAAGCCGTCCATGCCGGGCAGCATGATGTCGATGAGGACGACATCGGCCGGCTCTGCGTTGAACGCAGCCAGTGCATCTTCACCGCAATCGGTCTCGACGACCGTCCAGCCCTCGTCTTCGAGCGCCATCGTGACCGCAGTGCGGATGCGCTCGTCGTCTTCAACCGTCAAAATCCGGGTTCCCATTGTTCCTATTGTTGCCCATCCGGTTGGTTGAAGGCGGAATCACTTACGTGGCCGGGTTGTTAGTGCCGTCCGGTCATCTCCCACTCACCCATGGCCCGCAGCGCCAGCACGGCCACAACCGACGTGCCGATGGCGGCCACGACCGAGCCGACCAGGCCACCGGTAGCCTTCGGCGTAGCGCAACTGCCGTGGCACTGCAGGCCAATGAACCCGGCACCGATGAGGCCGCCGGCCAGTCCGCCGAGCAGGATCGACACGAACGCGAGAACCCGCGCCAACGGCGAGGGCAGAGCGCTGAGCGGCCGGTCACGATCGGGTTTCACCATTCGAGTGTACGGCAACCGGCTCGCGACCAAAGGCGGCGAGTAACGTGCCGCCGTGCGCATCTGTGTGATCCTGCCGACGTACAACGAGGCAGACAACATCGAAAGCGTGCTCCGCCAGGTTCGGTCCGCACTTCCCGATGCTGAGATTCTGCTGGTGGATGACGGCAGCCCCGATGGCACCGCCGAGTTGGCGGAAAGGGTCGGCGAGGAGATCGGCCGCATCGCGATTCTGCGGCGGGCGGGTAAGCTCGGCCTCGGCTCGGCCTATCTGGCGGGGTTCCGGCGCGCCATCGACGAAGGTGCCGACATCGTGGTGGAGATGGACGCCGACCTATCCCACGACCCCAGTGCATTGCCGGCACTGGTTGCGCTCATCCCGATGGCCGCAGATCTGGTGATCGGCTCGCGCTACGTACCAGGCGGCACGATTCCGATCTGGAACCGTCGTCGAGCGTGGTTGTCACGATGGGGGAATCGTTATGCGGCCGCGGTGCTCGGATTGGCCATCAACGATTCCACCAGCGGCTTCCGGGCCTACAGCGCCGCGGCGTTGGCGTCGATTGATCTCGACCTCGTCCGGGCCGATGGCTATGCGTTCCAGGTGGAGATGGCGTACCGGATCATCCGTGCCGGTGGCCGGGTGGTGGAGACACCGATCCGATTCGGGCATCGGGCCTCGGGCACCTCCAAAATGTCGGGCCGTATCGTGGTCGAGGCCATGCTGCTGGTGACCTTGTGGGGGCTGCGCGATCGGCTGTTGCACCGCAAACTCATTCGAACGGGATAGAACGGCATCATGGCCAAGCGGGTGTCGGAGCGAACCATCGTCCACATCGACATGGACGCGTTCTTTGTCGCGTGCGAGGTGCGCCGTCGCCCCGAGCTGGCCGGATTGCCCGTTATTGTCGGCGGGACTGGCCCTCGGGGCGTAGTGGCAGCGGCCAGTTATGAGGCGCGCCGGTTCGGTGTGCATTCGGCCATGCCGTCGGTGCGGGCCCAGCGCCTGTGTCCTCAGGCCGTTGTTCTGCAGGGCGACCACAGCCTCTATGAGGAGGTGAGCCGCGATGTGCAGGCGATCTTCGCCCGGTATACGCCTGTCATCGAACCGATCTCGCTCGATGAGGCGTTCCTGGATGTTACGGGGTCGCGCCGGCTCTTCGGGTCGGGAGAGACCATTGGACGAGCGATTCGTCAGGCGGTGCATGACGAGTTGTCGCTTACCTGCTCGGTTGGCGTGGCGCCGAGCAAGATGGTGGCCAAGATGGCATCGGAGGCAGCCAAGCCCAAGGCGTCACCCACCGGAACCCGACTCGGCCGCGGTGTGGTGGTGGTGCGGGTCGATGAGGTGCTGAGCTTCCTACACGCCCACCCGGTGCAGGCGCTGTGGGGCGTCGGACCGAAAACCCTCGAACGGCTCGAACGATTGGGCATCGTCACCGTTGGCGATCTGGCCGCATCGCCTCTGCAGGGATTGGTGTCGTCGTTGGGTGCGTCTCATGGTCACCACCTCCACGATCTGGCCAACGGACGAGACGACCGTGCCGTGGAGTCGGACCGACAGGTCAAGTCAATCGGGCACGAACAGACCTTCCGGGAGGACCTGCATGACCGGCCGAGTCTTGACCTGGAGATCCTCCGCATGGCTGATGCCGTAGCGGCCCGGGCCCGATCGGCCGGGGTGGCCGGTCGAACCGTGCAACTCAAGGTTCGTTTCGGTGACTTCAGCACGATCACCCGGTCCAAGTCGGTGGCCGATGCGATTTCGTCCGGACCCGACATCACCCTGGTGGCGCGCCTGTTGCTCGATGAAATCGACACAGCACTCGGCGTTCGACTGCTTGGCGTGAGCCTGTCTGTATTGGGTGAGGAGACACCAAAGCAGCTGAGCCTTGATGATGCTGACCTGCCGAACTGGGACGACGCCAGCCGGACTATCGACGACATCAGGTCCCGCTTTGGCCCTCGCGCCATTGGCCCAGCGAGCCTGGTGGATGGCAAGGGCCTCCGCCTCAAAGAGCGGGGCGACCAGCAATGGGGTCCAAATCAGAAGTAAGGCATTTTGCGTGCCCTCGCGTTGTTGTGCTTGACGGGGTGTGGCAAACTGAATCTCTAGTCGTTCACCGGTCAACGTGGGAGTTGAACATGCCGCTATCTGAAGAAGAGCAGCGCATCCTCCACCAGATCGAACAGCAGTTTTATGAATCCGATCCTCAGTTTGCGGCCAACGTGGGTCAGGCGTCGCTCTACCGGCATGCGTTGCACCGCATCGCGTGGGCGTCGCTCATGCTGGTGTCAGGTCTGATCTTCCTCGTCTTCACGCTGCAGGTACACCTGGCGCTAGCGTTTTGTGGCTTCCTGGTGATGCTCACGGCCGCCTTCATCATCGACAAGAACGCTCGCACCATCGGCCGGGCCGGGTTCGATCAGGTAACCGGTAAGGTCCGAGGCTCCCGTCAGCGTGACGGGCAGGGCGGCCCCGCCCGTTCGGTAGAAACCGACGACTGAGCTATTCAGCCGAATCGTCGCTGCCGGGGAGCGTCGCCGGGCAGGCTGCGGAAGATGTCCCGCGGGTCAAGTATCGAGGTGAGTTGGCGGCGCTTGGTGAACCGCTGGCGCAACAGGGTACGAATCTTCAGCGGAACCCGTTCGGCGTCGCGGAGCTGCGTGTCGCTCGGTACGTGGCCGGCGTAGGTGGAACGGGTCACGACATCGGCCAGCCCGGGTAGCCATTCGGCCGGTATCCGCAAATGACGGGTCGCCCGTTCGGCGAAGGCCAAGGGCGTTTCTCCGACTTCGGGGGCCATGTCGTGCTGGCGTAGTACATCGGTGGCGCGGTGCCACGACACGGCAAGCTGGTCGGCCCCATGGGCGGCCAGCTTTCGTCGACGGCTCCAACGGATGTGCTCGACGCGTCGTAGAGCGAACGGATACAGGGCGACCAGTCCGATGACGCCCAAACCGATCAAGACCGCGCGGTAACGCTTCCAGGCCGACGCCTTGGCCTTCGCTACCGGTGTTGCTTCGATCTCTTTGGGTATGCGGAACGCAGTGGTGACGGGCGTGTTGTTGACCGCAAGGGTTGACGGCGGTGCCACGGTGGTGGTGACGGCCGGTGCAGCTTCGCCGGCCTGCTGCTGTTGCACGCCCGTGTAGGCCTCGGCGGTGGGGTTGCCTCGGCTCGGTGTTGGTTCGAAGGCCAGCCAGCCGACACCTTCGAAGTACACCTCGGGCCAGGCGTGGGCGTGTAGCGCCTGCACGTGATAGAGCCCGTCGTCTTTCAGTATGCCTGGCGTGAAGCCGATGGCGACGCGGGCCGGAATGCCGATGGAGCGGGCAAACGCAGCGAACGTACCGCTGAACTGTTGGCAGAAGCCGCGGCGTGACTCGAGGAAGTTCTCGATGTCGTTCGTTTTCGCACCGTCGGGCGCATTGAGGTCATACACAAAGTTGTTTCGGAACCAGTCCTGCAGCGCCTTGGCTTTGTCGTACTGGGTAGGCGCATCTTTCGTCAGCGCCTTGGCCTGATCGACCAGCTCCTTGGGATAGTTATCGGGCATTGCGAGGTAGCGCTTATTCATCGACGTGGGCGCAGCCGCAGTACGGAGAATGTCGGGGGACACGTCGGGCACCTGCGCCGCGATCTGGTAGGTGTCACCCTTACGAATATTTCCTGGTGCCATGAGCGTGGCGGTTTCACGGTCGAACTTGGTCTTGACGTTCAACGCTGGCCTGGTGAGGGCAACGGGTAGATAGGGCGCCGGCACCCAGATGTCGCTCAGCGCCCCGATTGTGAAGATGGCGGTGATGTCCTTTTGGGGAATGCCCGGATTGGTCTGACCGAGTGACCCCTTGGCCGAACCCTGTTTCAGTTCGGAGGACCATTGGCCGCCATCGAAGTCAGGCAGTGACGTCGCACGCCAGTAGGACTTGACGGTGGACTTCACCGTGAACAACTCGTCGGTGCTACGGCTAGCGACCTGCTTCTTGATGTTGACGAAGGGGCTCAGCTGGTAGACATCGCTGTTGCCCGGGTTATGGGTGGCATAGACAGCTTTTTGGCCGGTACCGGGCAGACGCGGTCCTATGAAGGCCCCAAACAGCGTGGCGAACGCGCCTAGAATGACGCCGCCTTTCACGAACGCCTGCAACGCGCCGCGGCGATGGCCCGTCAACCAACCCGAACTCTGGACTTCTTTCATGGTGCGGTGGAGAGCGACGAAGGCCAGCACGGCCGCAAGCCACAACATGGTCGAGGTAACGCGCATGCGGTGGGCGGCGAGCGCAGATGCGAACACGAACAGCACGCCGCTCGGAAGGATCGCTTCCATGGTTGCCTTGGCCCGGTACGCAATGGAATCGGCGACGAAAGCGAGTAACCAAACTGCGAGAACTGCGGTGAGAAAGAACCCTCCCTCGGCCTTCACGGGCGGAATACTCGTAGCGAATAGCGAAAGCGATGCGCGGACCTCGGCAAAGGCGGCATCCCACGTCGCCCTGGTCGGCAGACCGAACCACATGGTGGCGCGGTAGAACATGAGCCCGATGGTGATGCCACCACCGAGCAGCGACAAGAGCGCTGCGGGTACGAGCGGTAAACGTGAGCGGCGAGCGAGCACCGCAAGCAGGTGGGAGCCAACGGCCGCGACAACGAGCGCCTTCAAGAATCCGTAGCCGATGAAGATGCGAACGAGGCCGAACGCCGCAGTGGCCGTCGCCAGGAAAAGCGCGATCTCGGTGAACGCCAACAGCGCACTGCGTTTGGGTGTCGAGGCGGTACTCATGCGGGCACCGACCACGTCGCGCGTCCACTGGAACGGATCCAGGCTGCCGGAAACTCGACCTCGCCGCGGTTGTCGACGAAAGACATTCCCGTTGGCATGCCGATCGGAACGATGCCCATGGTGCCGACCAGTACCACGCGACGGAAGCGGGCTCGCAATGACGCCAGCATGGCAAGATCGGCCACCGGCCACTCGCTGGTGACCACCACCAGCAGTCCGCCCTGTCCGAAGTGAGTGAGCTGGTCAAAGACCGGACCCGACGCCTTGCTCTGCGGCACGCCAGCGAGGTAGGCGAGAATTGCTTCGGCCTGCGACAACCCGGCACCAACGCCTGAATCGAAGCCGTCGGTGCTGATGACTCGAACGACGTGACGTTGTCGGAACGCCGCAGCCGCAACACTGGCGGCTGCCGAAACAGCCCGTTCGAACGCGGCTTCGTCGTAGCTGCCCGGACGCGCGTCGAGCGCAATGGTAGTGCGATCCTGCCAGGGGTTCTCGTCCTGGCGCACCATCAGTTCCTGCGACCGGGCGGTGGATTTCCAGTGGACGCGACGCAAGTCGTCACCGAGTACGTACTGGCGGAGCGCGAAGAACTCCTCGCTGGTCTGGCCCAACTTGTTGGTACGAATGGCGGCACCGTGCGGATCCTCATCTCCGCCCAGTGACGGCACGCGGATCGTATCGACGTGGGGGTAGATGGTGACGCTCTGCACCGGCGCCGCGATGGCGCGGCGTCGAGCAAGACCGAACGGGTCTGCGATCTCCAATTGCAACGGCCCGACATTGACGACGCCGCGCTTGTCGGTCGGGAGCCGGTACGCCGCCTGCGCGGTGTCGTTGCCTCGCAAGGGAGCCAAATGCAGGCGAGCGCCGCGGGTTCCGGCGACCGGGTCAGAGAGATGAAGTACCGGGGTGCGTCCGGCACCGGTGTTCTTCGCGCTGACTTCGATGCGGGTGCTCTCGCCGGCGTGCACCCGTGCGGGTGTGACGACCCGACTCACCCGCAAACGAACGGCGGTCATCCGCACCCATGCCAGGGTGATCAGCACCAGTGAGCCGAGCACTGCGGCGATCACGAACAGCTCGACGATGGCGAATAGGCGACCGGCAACACCTGCGATGATCGCAAGAATCGCCGTGAGCCATCCCGTTCGCGTGAGCACAACTATTTCCCGGTCGGGACCGCGACCGAGCCGAAGACCTGTGTCAGCATGGATGCCGCGGTAGCGCCGGCCAACTGGGCTTCCGCTGAGAGCACGAGACGATGGGCAAGCACTGCTTCGGCTAAGGCTTTCACATCATCGGGAATGACGTAGGTGCGACCGGCGGCTGCAGCTCGCGCCCGGGAAGCACGCATGAGTGACAGCGTGGCGCGCGGGGACATTCCGAGTGACAGACCCGGGTGACGACGGGTGGCGTCGGCCACGTCGACGAGGTACGACTTGAGCGCTGGCGCGACATGCACCTGGCGAACCGCCTGCACCATCGAGGAGATCTGCGCTGCGGTGGCGACGGGACCGATGTTGGGGAACGTGCCCGACGACGCATGGACATCGAGGATGTCGATTTCGGCTTGGCGGGCTGGATAGCCGAGCGAAACCCGCATGAGGAATCGGTCGAGTTGCGATTCGGGCAACGGGTAGGTGCCCTCATGCTCTACCGGGTTCTGAGTGGCGATCACCATGAACGGCTGGCTGAGCGGATAGGTATTGCCGTCGACGGTGACCTGTCCTTCCTCCATCGCTTCGAGCAACGCCGACTGTGTCTTGGGCGATGCCCGGTTGATCTCGTCGCCCAGCACCAGGTTGGCGAACACTGGGCCGGGACGGAACTCGAAGACGTCCTTGCCCCGGTTCCAAATGGTGACGCCGACAATGTCGGTAGGCAGCACGTCGGGCGTGAACTGTACCCGCTTCCAAGTACACGCCAGCGAGGCCGCTAACGACTTCGCCAAGCTGGTCTTTCCGACGCCCGGGACATCTTCAAGAAGAAGGTGACCCTCGGCGAGCATGCAAAGGAGCGCCAACTCTACGACCTCGCGCTTACCTTGAATAACGCGCTCTATGTTGTCGGTGATCGCGGAAAAGACTTCGGCAAAGGTGGCGTGAGCGTCACCGTTGTTGAGGATGGATGGCGCGGATACCGTCATGGACTTCTCAGGCTAGGCCACCACAGCCGCGTCGCGGTGTCGTGCCCGGTAGCCTTACCTGCATGCTGCCGACCTATCCGCCAGAGACCCAGGAGTTTCGAGAAAAGATCCAGGCTTTCCTGGCCGAAAATCTCCCCGCTGGTTGGACAGGCTTTGGCCAGCTTTCCCACGATCAGACCTACCCGTGGGCTATGCAGTGGCGTGCGCTGCTGCATCAGCGCGGCCTGCTCGCACCCGGTTGGCCCGCCCAGTACGGCGGTGGCGGGCTGTCGGCGCTGGAGCAGGTCATTGTGGCCGAGGAGTTCACACGCGCTGGCGTGCCCACCGGTGGACCCAACGACACGTTCGGCATCCAGATGCTCGGCAACACGCTGCTGCAGATGGGCACGGACGAGCAGAAGGCGTATTACCTGCCGCGCATTTTGGCTAACGATGATGTTTGGTGTCAGGGCTACTCGGAGCCGAATGCTGGTTCCGACCTCGGCTCGCTCGGCTGTCGGGCCGTGCTGGACGGCGATCAGTGGGTCATCAACGGTCAAAAGATCTGGACGTCGGCCGGGCACCTGGCCGACCATATCTTCGTCCTTACCCGTACCAATCCCGACGCGCCAAAGCACAAGGGCATCTCATTCCTGCTGGTCGATATGAGGCAGCCCGGCGTGGAGCTTCGTCCGATCCGCATGATGTCGGGAGAGAGCGAGTTCAACGAAGTCTTCTTCACCGATGCCACCTGTCCGAAGGAGAACGTGGTCGGCGGGGTCAACAACGGATGGGCCGTGGCCATGACCCTGCTCGGCTACGAGCGCGGTGAAGCCGCGGCCACCGTGCCCGTGCGCTACCGCGAAGAACTGGACCGCCTCATCGCACTGGCCCGCTCCCGAGGCGTGCTCGATGTGCCCATCATTCGTCAACGTCTGGCGTGGTGTTACTCGCAGGTCGAGATCATGCGCTTCCACGGTATGCGGACGCTGACCGGATTTCTGCAGGGTAAGCACCCGGGCCCCGAAGGGTCGCTCTTCAAACTGTTCTGGAGTGAGTACCACCGCGTCGCCACGGAGTTGGCAATGGACATCCTGGGTGCCGATGGCATGGTGCCGTCGGGTCGGCGGCCTTCAAGCGTGTTCCAGACCGATGACGTCGGTGCGCCCAATGACAGTGCCTCATGGGCCGGCGTGTTTCAGAACGCTCGGGCCGGAACGATTTACGCTGGCACCAGCCAGATTCAGAGGAACATCCTGGGCGAGATGGTGCTCGGTCTCCCGAAGGAACCCCGCCCGGCATGAAGTGGCGTGGGCCCGTTTTGGCCGTCTTGCGTCGCCCCGATCTCTGGTCGACTGCAGTGCGACAGGGGTTGACGTTGGTGCCGCGTGACTGGCGCTCGTCGCATCGGCCCCTGCCCGACAAGTCGTACCTTCAGTTTCGTGCGCTCACCCAGTATGGCTCACCCGATCAGGTCCCTAGCGGTGCCGATGTGTTGTCGTACCTGTCGTGGTGCCGCTCATGGCATCGCACTGTCGCCCGCCGTTGAACTGGGTTGTTGAACGATCGGCTGGGTCCGCGGCAGCGTTCCACGCGCGCCCGATGCCTGAGGTGGTTTCGCGAAGCGTGTGGATACATGAGGTCTCGGCGCCGGCGTTAGTGCTCGGGTCTTCGCAGCGACCCGACATAGTTGACGATGCAACGATAGGATCGATTGAGGTTGTGCGTCGCCGCAGTGGTGGGGGATCGGTGCTACTCATTCCCGGTGAGGTCGTCTGGCTCGATGTACTGATCCCGACCGGCGATCCGTTGTGGAGCGATGATGTCTCTCATGCGTCGCACTGGCTCGGAGATGTTTGGGTTGCTGCCCTCGGGCACGGCGACATGCACCGAGGGCCGATGGTTCGTACGAGATGGTCGTCGCTCGTGTGCTTCGCCGGGCTCGGCCCTGGTGAGATGACCGTCGACGGTCGCAAGTTGGTCGGCATCAGCCAACGCCGCACCCGCGCCGGCGCCCGTTTCCAATGCGCCGTCTACGCGTGCCACGACCCGTCGGCCCTGCCGGGTTTGCTGCGACTCTCGCCAGCCGAACGAGCCGAGTGCGCCAGCGCCCTCGCATCGGTAGCAACCGTGCCCTCCGCACGTGACCTGCTGTCGAACTTCCTCGCCACACTTTCCGGCTAAAGGGCTGCTGAGTCATCTCTTTGGTCGACGTTCACTATGCGTTGGTTCCTCGTGGGAGCGGCTGCAGTCGGGAGGTAACCGGCGAACACGGCCGTAAATGCGTTCTCTGACACAGAGGCACTCTTCCGAAGCGATTCGGGCATTGTCAACGTTGATTATCGTCATCCCGTGGATTACAGCGCGCCCAATTCTCCGCGGACGACTTCAAGGAAGAAGTGCGCACCGGGGGAGAGGATGTCGTCGTTGAAGTCGTAGCGCGGGTTATGGAGCGACGACCCGCAATGCCCTTGCGTTCCGTTGCCGATGTCCATGAAGCAGCCGGGCACAAACTGCAGGTAGCGGGCGAAGTCTTCCGACGCCGTCACCAGCCGACAGTTCGCTTCTACGTTCGCCGACCCGGCAACACGAGCGGCCGCAGCGACGGCCACGTTGACCTCGCGCTCGGTGTTGATGAGCGGTACAAACTCGTTCCAGTAGCGAACCGTTCCCGTGGCTCCGTGGGCCGAGCAGATGCCTGAGATGATCTCGTGCATGCGTCGTTCGACCACGGCTTGAACCTCAGTGGAGAACGTCCGGCAATCACCGCGAAGGGTCACAGTTGACGGCACGATGTTGCGCGCACCATCGGTTGTCATCTCCGTGATCGACAAGACAGCAAGATCGTTGGCAGACACAGAACGGGACACGATTGACTGCAACGCCTGCACAACTTCTGCCGCAATCACCACCGGATCAATCAGTCGCTCTGGCATCGAGGCATGCCCGCCTCGACCGGTGATGACTATCTCGAACAAGTCCTCAGAGCTCATCATCGGCCCAACCCGGGTTGCGAAGTGACCGGCCGGGATACCGGGTTTGTTGTGCAATCCGTAGATGGCCGACATGGGGAAACGGTTGAACAGGCCGTCGTCCATCATCGCGGTTGCACCGAGCCCGTTCTCCTCGTTGGGCTGGAAGACGAGGTAGACGGTGCCGTCGAAGGAGCGCTGATCACAAAGCTCTTTGGCCACGCCGAGCAGGATGGCGGTATGGCCGTCGTGGCCGCATCCGTGGAACACACCGTCAACCGTCGAGCGATACGGAACCTCTCCCACCTCCTGTATAGGGAGCGCGTCGAGGTCGGCCCGTAACCCAATCGATTTCGTTGCGGATCCCGACCGCACCACACCGACAACACCTGTTCTGCCAATGCCGGCATGCACCTCATCAACCCCGAAAGAGCGAAGCAAACCAGCCACCCGCTCAGCCGTGTTGTGCACCTCGAACCCCAACTCCGGCGTCCGGTGGAAGTCGTGCCGCCAGGTCTTCATCTGCTCCATCAACATCGCGGAACGCTACCGTTTAGGGCTTGCTGGATGGGGCCTTGAGCTTGAGATAGAGCATGGCGAGGCCTGCGACGGCGACGATCACGATCACCGTGCGGAACAGCCAGTACACCGTGCCGAGGAATATGCGAAAGGCCAGATACGCAACCACCGCAGCCAAGAGGTACCCGATGATGCTGGCCAGAAACGATCGCGCCTTCGACATGCACGAAGTCTGTCATCCCCGCAGTCCCTCGTCCGCGCAGCTCGTTACTCGTCAGCCATGTAGGCCGCAATCACCTCGGGCGTCATCGGCTGCGTAACGGCGAACGACATGAGCGTGCCGATGGGCAGGTCGGGGGTGGCCTTTACGAAGTCATGGAATTTCCACCACGCTTCACCCATCTTGCGGTGCCGTCGGGGAGTCGGTGTTGGCTGCGCAGACGCGCGAAAGCGTTCGGGGTGTTCGCCGACGAGTCGAAGTCCGATGAGGCCACCCCAGTCCTGGCAGAACCGGGTGATGTCCCGCAGGTCGAGCGTGTCGAACAACAAACTCCGCAGCCATCCCACATGCCGGGCATAGGTGTAGTCGTCATCGTCCACCGGTTTGTAGGATCGACCGAACCCGATGAGATCCGGTGCGACAACCCGAACCCTGGAAGTGATGTCGGCGACCGCCGACGCGTGAGCGTCATCAACCAGGCGCCCTCCCGGTGATGTCGGCGGGAAGCTCGATTGGCTGCATCGCTACTTCCCTGACCGACACACCCGTCACCCCACGGGCCAGAAGCTGGGGGGAGACCGGATCGCTTCGGCGTTCCCATCGCCATATGTCTTCAGGCCCATCACAGGTTGTGTCTCGAGTAGCCACCGTGATGACCTGGTGGTCGTAGTCGATACTGAGGACGCGAACGTCACGCTGCTTGAGCGGCCAGGCGTCCACCAGGGCTGAGAAACCGAAAACCCTCACCGCTAGCGAACGATCTTCGCAACTGCCAGTGACTACCGCTCCCGGATGGTTCCGTTGCACATCGGCCAGAACGGTCGACCCTCCGCCCACGTTGCCATCCTGAATAGTGAGACCGGGTAGCTGGAGTTGATGCAGGTGGGTGGTGCCGTCGAAATGTTCGGCCCAAAATCCCAGTGACGCTCCGCCTCCGGACCATCCCAGCAGGCGGATCTGCTTGGCGTCTTCGCCGACCGTGATGATCTGCGGTCTCTCGCCTTCGTTCGACATCAACCAGATCCCGTATTGCGACTCTGTTGTCGGCCGACCAACGAACACCACCGCTTTGCCGGCTGGGTGATAGAGCGCATCGTCGGCCTCGGCGACATCGAATGACGTAATCGCCGCGTTGTCCAGATTGTTGCGCTTGGACACCTGCTTGGCAGCCGGGTCCAGTCGCAGGAGCGCGGTACCTTTTGGCGCCGACCACGTCACGATGTCGGTTCCGCCGAAGCCGGTGTCGGTGCGCGTGTCGTTGACGACGAAGGTCCGGTTGCCGAGCAGGACCCGATCGCCCTGCGGCCCCCAGCGCACCGGTCCGGTATCTCCCGGCGCGAGTTTCACCAGGCATCGTTCCGTCAACTGACCGCCGATCTCGGTCACGCCCACCAGTTCGCCCGAACGCAGAAAGGTCACCTGAGCCTCGGTGGACGGGGTACCCAGCGCACAAGGCCCCGGATCCCGCTTCACCACCGCGACGCTGGTGGAGGTTGCTGGCGGCGATGTGGTCGATGGCTGCGACGTCGTCGTGGTTGGGGACGTCCTCGCCGTAGTTGCTGACTCGATCTGCGTGGTCGGCGCGGGTGGTGCCGCCTTCGACGAGCCGGTACATCCGACCAGAAGCACCATCGCCAAAAGCACCCGTCGCATGGCCCGAGGTTACGCTCTCCCCGAGCGAGTCAGATCCTGTATCAGCCGGGTGATACACGAAGCGACTTGCTCGCCATGCCCGACGCGTTTAAGCGACGTCCACCTTCCGCACGGAAGGTTCTGCAGTAGCTGATGTCGTAAATCGACATCATTGACTGCCATAGCGGCAAAAAGGCCCCACCACGCCCCACCCGCGAGCGAGGTGCGCGTTGTAGAGGATTTCTTGAGAAAATTTCCGAGACGAACGCCCAAAGTGGTGATAAGAGGCCCGGCAAGCGCTGAAAGTGCAGAAGGACCCGTATTTCCGCGCGCTGCGGCATTGTCCGAGTGAAGCGAGTCCGAGCGCCAGGGAGCGGTAGCGACCCAGCGAGGCAATGAAGGGCGCGTTGTGGCGCGAAGTGGGTTGACTTGGGGTAATTTGGGGTGCATAGTGGGGGGCAGTGGGGAACAGCGACGTTCCCGGCAGCAGCACCCAGACAGCGGAATGGAGAGAACCACGGTGTTTACCGGTCGGCACGAGCGTCAGCTCGACCCAAAAGGTCGCGTTGCCTTGCCGTCCACGTACCGCCCGAAGTTCGAACCGAGCTGCTTTCTGGCGTTTGGCAACGACGGGTGCATTGACGTGTTCACCCGAGACGAATTCGAAGAAACCGCAAAGGAGGCGACCGAGAAGATGAAGCGTGGAGAGATCAGCCGAGATGCATGGCGAACCCTCGCCCACAACACCTTCGAGGTGCCGGTCGATGCCCAAGGTCGGATCAACGTCGATCCATCCCTCCGAGACTTCGCCAACTTGGCGCCTGGCGCCAAGGTCGTCGTGGCCGGTTCGTACGACCGTGTCGAGATTTGGAACACCGAGGACTATTCACGGGTGCGAACCCGTGGTGCCGCAGAACTCAAGGGCGCCTAGCGCCACGCCAACCCACTCGAAAGGAGCGCCGAGGTAACCAACACAGCAATGAATTTCCTGGTGATGCGCTCACCTGCAGTCTCCCGGTCGGCAAGATGGACAGCCCAAACTCCGCCCGCTCCCGTCTCGCTAGTCGGGGAGAAATCCCGGCAGCAACCGCTGCCCGGGGGACTGCAGGTAAGCGCATCAAAATCGAGTGATGGACAACAACACCATGAGCAACGATGAGATGTTCCGGCATGACCCGGTGATGATCGACCAGATCATCGAAGGCCTGTCACCAGTTCCGGCGGGAACGATCGTTGATTGCACCCTCGGGGGAGCAGGGCACGCTGCCCGACTCTTAGAGGCCCTGCCCGAATGTCGCTACGTCGGCATCGATCAGGATCCCATGGCGCTGGCGGTGGCATCGGCTCGACTCGCTCGCTTCGGCGATCGGTTTCAGGGAGTGCATGGCCGGTTCGATTCCCTCGCATCCATCATGACCGACCTTCAAGTACACGACGTGTCTGCCGTCTTCTTTGATCTCGGCGTTTCTTCTCCTCAACTGGACCTGGCGGAACGAGGCTTCTCGTATCGCAACGACGGTCCGGTCGACATGCGGATGGATCCCACTCGTTCGTGGAGTGCCACCGACGTTGTCAACGGCTACAGCGAAGATGAGCTGGCCGAAGTCCTGCGGGTGAACGGTGACGAGCGTTTCGCCGGCCGTATCGCCCGCGCCATCGTGGCCAATCGGCCCATCGAGTCCACCGTGCAGCTTGCCTCGGTTGTACGTGACGCCATTCCGGCTGCCGCTCGGCGCCGTGGCGGTCATCCGGCCAAACGCACCTTCCAGGCCATTCGAATCGAAGTCAACGACGAGTTGGCGATTTTACCGACCGCTATCGACGCAGCAATTGAAGTCACTCGCCCGGCGGGTCGTGTGGCCGTGCTGTCATATCACTCTGGCGAAGATCGCATCGTGAAAGACCGTTTCCGTTACGCGGCAACAGGTGGCTGCACCTGCCCGGCCGACCTGCCCTGTGTGTGCGATGCAGTACAAACGGTCCGGCTCATGAGACCGGAAAAGCGTAAGCCGTCCACGGCTGAGATCGAACGCAATCCTCGTAGTGAGTCGGCCATCCTTCGTATGGTCGAACGGCTCCCGTACCCGATCACGTTCGGGCAGTAGGCGATGAACGTCCGCCGCCAAGAAATGGCTGCGGCCCGTGCGCCAAAGCACTCGGCCCCGTCGCGCCCTGTTGAACCACCGAAGCCGAAGCTGCGTGTCGTCCCGACGCTTCGCACGAGGCGTCGTCGCGCCAGTGCGCTCGGATTGCTCGGATGCACACTTGCCTTCGGGTTCCTGGTTGGCCTCACGGCGTTCCAGGCCCAGCTGGCGCAGAACCAGATCATGGTTGATCAGGTCGCTCGCGATTTGCGCGTGGAGCAGCTGAAATTCGATCACTCTCGACTTCAGGTGGCGCAGCTGCAGGCGCCCGACGTCATCCTGGCCAAGGCCAAGAAACTGAATATGCATCCAGCAGTGGCCGCCAACCCGCTGTCGTACATCCCCTCGTCGCCCGAGATCGTGACCGAGGTACTGATTGCTGCTTCCGGCGGGCCAGAAGCACAGGTGCCATCGGCGAGTTCCACCCGCCCCGATTGGGCCGCCTACAAGCAGATCACCGGAGAACAAAAATGACATCGACTGCGGCGGCAGTGAGACTTGCACGGGCACCCCGACCTGCTCGCACCCGGCGGCGCCTGGTGAGTGTTTACGTGGTATTCGCGCTGATGTTCCTTGCCATCGTGGTGCGCGTCGGGCTGGTGCAAACCACGCAAGCGGCCGCATTCGTGAACGATGGCGAAAGTAAGCGATTACACACCACCAAGTTACCCGCCGGACGTGGCACCATCTTTGACCGCACCGGCGTGGAGATGGCCATGACCGTGCCGGCCACCACCATCTGGGCCGACCCGCGTTTGATCAAGGGTGAGGCGAAGGGAACGGTGTTGGCTCAGCTGGTGCAAGTGCTGGGGATGGACGCTAAGGAAGCGCAGCAGTTGGCCACCAAAATCAACTCGAACACCGAAGGCTTCGTGTACGTGCGTCGTCAGGTGGATGACGACCTGGCCGAACAGGTGCGAGAGCTTCAACTTCCCGGTGTGAACTTCGTGGCGGAGTCGCGTCGGTACACGCCGGCCGGTGACCTCGCCGTGAGTGTGCTCGGTTCCACCGACATCGATGGCAAGGGAACGAGTGGGCTTGAGGCCCAATACAACGACATTTTGACCGGCACAACTGGGTCCATCGAGCGCGAGTTCGACTTGAAGGGTCATTCGATTCCGAACGGTAAAAACTTTACCACGCCGCCGCTTCCTGGCAATGACATTTTCCTCACCTTGGACAGTCGCCTCCAGTACACCACTGACCGGCTGCTCGAGGCTCGGGTGATCGAGACGGGAGCGAAGGGCGGCCTGGTGGTCGCCCTCGATTCCCAGACGGGCGACGTGCTGGTCATGTCGAACGTGCGGGTTGATCCGACTACCAAGCAGGCGATTGTGTCGACGGCGAATCACGCGCTGGTTGACACGTACGAGCCCGGCTCGGTGGCCAAGATCATCACGGCTTCCGCCGCGCTCGAAGAGGGTGCCAGTGACCTGGAGCAGACCTGGGACATCCCTCGCTCGGTCATCTCGCTGGTTGACGGCGCACCGTCCACCGGCTTCAAGGTGGACGACCGCGTCATCACCGACGCCGAGAACCACGAAGCTAGGCAGATGAATCTGCCGAACATCATCGCCCATTCGTCCAACATCGGCACCGTGAAGCTGGCCAGGGCCGTTGGCGATGCGAAGATCAACGATTATTTCCACAAGTTCGGGTTCGGTTCGGTAAGCGGCCTCGGGTTCCCGAACGAGACGCCGGGCCTGTTTCCCAAGTTCGAGAACATCAGCAAATCCCGACGGGCGACGATGACCTTCGGCCAGGGCATTGGCGTGACCGGCATTCAGTTGGTCGGAGCTATGAACATCATCGCCAACAATGGCACGTACGTCGCGCCTCGCCTGGTGAAGTCCACCATGGACCTCGAAGGCGTGGAACATCTGTCGCCACCGTCGGAAACTCGTCAGGTGCTCAGGCCAACAACCGCCGCGCAGATGAACCAGGTGCTGCGGGGCGTTGTGTGCTTCGGTACTGCGTCCGAACAGCACGCGGCCGACATCAACGGATATGCCGTGGCAGGCAAGACAGGTACGGCGTTCAAGGCGCAGAACGTGAAAGGGCAGGCCGACGGCTACAAGGACAAGCTTGGTCAGTACCACTTCGTGTCGTCGTTCGCCGGCTTTGCGCCGGCGGAGAACCCGAGGGTCACCATCCTCGTTTCGCTCGATGAACCCCAGGGCGAGTTCCGCTACGGTCGATCGGGCGCTGCGCCCCTGTTTGCCCAGGTAGGCGCCGAAGCGCTGCGAACCCTCAAGGTACCGCCGAGCCCGCCCGAGGCGCTCTGCCCGCCATCGTCGAAGAAGTAGGCCGTGGCGTCGTTGAGCGAGGTCGCCCTCTCGCTTCCGCCTCACATTGAGTGGACGCAGGTGGGCCAGGATGTGGTAGTGGCGGGCATCACCCATGACTCCCGCCACGTGGCGCCCGGGGTGCTGTTCTGCTGCGTTTCCGGCGCTTCGGCTGACGGCCACACCTTCGCCGCGACCGCAGTCTCGGCCGGGGCGGTCGCCCTTGTCGTCGATCATCACCTCGATCTCGAGGTGCCGCAACTTTTGGTGCATGACGTGCGCGCGGCCATGCCCTATCTGGCCAGCGCGATCTACGACAACCCGTCCCGATCACTCGCAGTATTTGGCGTCACGGGCACCAATGGCAAGACCACCACAACATGGCTGTTGCAGTCCGTGCTTGAGCACGCTGGCTTGCCGTGCGGTCTGCTTGGCACCCTCTCAGGGGCCCACACCACACCGGAGGCCCCGGCCTTCCAGGCCCATCTCGCCGCGTTTCGTGACAGCGGAAAGACAGCCGCTGCGGTGGAAGTGTCGTCACACGCGCTCGCGTTGCACCGCGTCGATGCCACATGGTTCACCGTCGGCGTATTCACCAATCTCTCCCGCGACCACCTCGATCTCCACGGCACCGAGGACGACTACTTTGCCGCCAAAGCGCGGTTGTTCGAGCCTGAGCGTTGCGGCGTCGCGGTCATCAACGCCGATGACGTGCGAGGCCAACAGCTTGCTGCCGAGGTCACCGTTCCCGTGCGGCTGTTCTCGATGCACGACGCAACCGACATCGTGCTCGATGCTCGCAGTGCCACGTTCACCTGGCACGGTCAACGGATCCGCCTGCCCCTCGGTGGCGAGTTCAGCGTCGCCAACGGTCTCGCTGCCGCGACCGCTGCGCTCGCGTACGGCATCGAGCCAGCGGTGATTGCGCAGGGTCTGAGCGCGGCCACGCCGGTGCCCGGACGATTCGAGCCGATCGACGCCGGGCAGTCGTTTGGCGTGATCGTTGACTACGCCCACACGCCCGATGGCCTGCGCGTTGCCCTTGAGTCAGCCAGGGGAGTGACGCGTGGTCGGCTGACGGTGGTGTTCGGTTGCGGCGGTGATCGGGACGCAACAAAGCGGCCTTTGATGGGTGAAATCGCCCAAAAGAACGCCGATTTCGTCGTTCTCACGTCGGATAACCCGCGAGGAGAGAGTCCGGCTGCCATCATCTCTGACGTGGTTCGTGGATTTCCGACCGGCTCGACCGGTGACTATGTCGTTGAGTTGGACCGTCGTGCCGCGATTGCGTTGGCCTTCGCGATGGCCGGAGCCGGAGATGTGGTCGTGATCGCGGGCAAAGGTCATGAAACCACCCAGACCATCGGTACCGCCGTGCGCCCCTTCGATGACCGCGTTGTCGCACGAGAACTCCTGGGGGCGATGGCATGAGGGGACTCCTCCTAGCGGCCGTCATTTCGATGGCGGTTTCACTCCTCGGCACGCGCTACCTGATCGGCTTCTTTAGCGAACGCGGAACGAGCCAACCCATCCTTGGGCAGGAAGATCGTGGTCCCGATCATCAGCACAAGCGCGGAACCCCAACCATGGGTGGCCTGGCGATCCTGCTGGCCGCGTTCATTGGCTACCTCGTCCCTCACGTGCTGCCGAAGATCACCTTCTCCAACCAGGCCATCTGGATCTTTCTCGGCATCTTGGTGATGGCGGCGCTCGGCTTCCTTGACGATTACCTCAAGGTCAAGCGACAGCACAACCGCGGCGTGCTCTGGAAGCTTAAGGGCTACCTCACCATCATCATGAGTGCTGCCATCGCCACCCCACTCGTGTTGGTGGAGCACATCAACACGCGCATCTCGTTCACACGGTACAACCTGCCCGGGTGGAAGGTGCCAACCATTGTCTGGATTTTGCTTGCGACTGCAACCATTTTCTCCACGACCAACGCGGTCAACGTGACCGACGGTCTTGATGGTCTGGCCTCTGGCTCAGCCATCTTGGGGTTCGTAGCGTTGTCGTTCGTTGCCTTCTGGAGCTTTCGCAACCCCGACATCTATGGCGTGACGAAGGGCTTAGGCGGAACGATCAACCCCCTCGACCTCGCCATTATCGCCATGGCCTTTGCCGGAGCGTGCGTGGGCTTCCTGTGGTGGAACGCAGCCCCGGCGCGCATCTTCATGGGTGACGTAGGTGCCCTCGGTATCGGTGCGGCGCTCGCCCTCTTGGCTCTTACCACCAACACGATGTTGATGCTGCCGATCATCTGCGGGCTCAACGTGATCGAGGCTGGCTCGGTCGGTTTGCAGATGGCGGTGTTCAAAGCGTCGGGCCGCAAGAAGCGACTCTTCCGATTGTCGCCGATTCACCACCACTTCGAGAAGGTGGGTTGGCCGGAAACGACGGTCATCATCCGCTTCTGGATCATCTCGGGCATCTGTGTTGCCCTCGCTATCGGGCTTGTGCTCGCCGACTTCGGACGCTTCCCAGGGAAAAACGGATGACCGGATCAACCACCTTCGTCGGACGGCCCGGCAGCGATGACCAGCAGGCAAGCCGGGCCCGTCACCCAACGGGTCGACCCGTCAACCGTCGCGAAGCTCGAAGGAGCATGAAGCGTCGGCGAGCTGCGGCCCGCGGTCCCAAGCCGGCGCTCGGCGAACCACCGATCCACTTTTACATCATCGCTGCGGTCATGGCCGTGCTCACGATGCTGGGCCTCGTGATGGTGCTGTCATCGTCAGCGGTCAAAGCGATCAACAACGGTCAGAACGGCTGGGGCTACTTCAAGAAGCAGCTGCTCTGGGCCATCGTTGGAATGGCGGCGCTCTTCATTGCGGTAAAGGTGCCCTATACGAAGTGGCGGAATTTTGTGAAGGTTGGTCTGGTCGGCTCGTTCGTGTCGATGTTCCTCGTGTTCATTCCCGGCCTCGGGCGAAACATCAACGGCGCGCAGAACTGGCTGAATCTTGGGCCGTTCGGTGGGCAACCTTCCGAGGTCATGAAGCTGGCCCTGCTGTTGTACAGCGCCGACTTACTCGCACGTCGATCGGAACACATCTCCAATCCGAAACGCACCCTTCGGCCGGTGCTGATGATTCTCGGTGCAGCGTGTCTGTTGGTATTAGCCCAGCGTGATCTCGGCAACGGCATCGTGATGGCCATCATCGTTTTGGCCGTGTCGTTCTTCGCTGGCGTACCGCTCCGTCCGCTCGCCGGAGCCGCAGCCGGCATGACCGTGGCCGGTGTTGGGTTCGTGATGTCGGAGTCGTATCGGCTTGCCCGCTGGACATCGTTCCTCAATCTCGAAGCGAACAAGCAAAAGACCGGGTATCAGGTGTGGCAGTCGCTCGTGGCTGTCGCGAGTGGTGGACTCACGGGCGCCGGCGTGGGTGCCGGTAAGGCCAAGTGGGGCTTCATCCCCGAGTTGCACACCGACTTCATCTTCGCCCTCATCGCTGAAGAGATGGGTCTGTTCGGCGTCGTCGTGGTGTGCGCCCTGTTCGCTGTCCTTGGCTACGCAGGGTTGCAGGTGGCGTTGCACGCCAAGGACACCTTCGGCATGCTCGTGGCCGGTGGCATCACGGCGTGGTTGCTGGCGCAGGCCGTCATCAACATCATGGGCGTGACGGGCATGATGCCGCTCACCGGCCTGACGCTGCCGTTCGTGTCGTTCGGTGGATCATCACTGTTGATCACCATGTCCGCTGCCGGACTGTTGCTCAACGTCGCCCGCAACAGTGGCTGACTCCAGCCGTCTCTTCGCGCTCATTGCGGGAGGCGGAAGCGGTGGTCACGTGCTGCCCGGACTTGCCGTTGCCGATGCCCTAGTAGCCCGCGGCCATGACCACGCGTCGATCGCCTTCATGGGCTCGTCGCACGGCATGGAAGCACGTCTGGTACCGGCCGCCGGCTACACACCAACGCTCTACGAACTGTCCAGCTTTCCGAGGCGCATCACCTCCCGTCATCTGGTTGCGTTTGCCCAGCTGAGTAAAGCGCTGATCCAGGGTTTCGCGCTGGTGCGGCGGAGCCGACCATCAGTCGTTGTCTCCGTCGGCGGTTATGCCAGCCTGCCTGGCGTGGTCGCAGCCATTCTGACTCGTACCCCGATCGTGGTCGTCAGCTACGACGCCATTCCTGGTCGAGCAAGTCTGCTGGCCGGACGTTTCGCGAAGCGCTGCGCGGTGGCCTTCGACGCATCGCCATTGCCCCGCCAGGTAGTTACGGGTGCCGCGATTCGTGAGGAGATCCTGGCGGTCAACCGCGCCGCCGATCACGACGCGGCCTGTGCCAAACTCGGCCTGCCCAACAATCGGCTCACGCTGCTGGTTGTCGGTGGTTCCCAGGGGTCGGGCGCACTGAACGGCGCCGTCGACGCCTTCGTGGCCGCGAACCGGCACCGTACCGATCTCGCCATCCGCCACGTGCGCGGCTCGCGCTTCGACGACGGCAAGCATCGCGCCCTCAACGGCAGCGATGGTCTGGTCTACCAACCTGTCGGCTACGAAGACGACATGGCCGCGGCCTACGCCGCGGCTGACGTGCTCCTCGCCCGATCGGGAGCGACAACCGTGTTCGAAGTGGCCGCGGTCGGCATTGCATCAATCCTGGTGCCGTGGCCCGACGCCGCCGAGGACCACCAGACGGCGAACGCCAACGCGCTTGGCAAGGTCGGTGGCGCAGTCGTTGTTGCCGAGCGTGAATTCTCACTTGTTCGCTTGGCCGCCGAACTCGAAAGACTGTCCGATCCAACCGTTCGCCACACCATCGCCGCCGCGGCAACCACGATCGGGCATCGTGACGGTGCAGCCCGAATCGCTGCGGTGGTGGAAGACTGCTCGGCATCATGAGTTCGTCCCCCGTTCCTGTTGCGCCTCTCGATCTTTCCCGCGTCGGCCGCTACCACGTCGTCGGCGTCGGTGGACCCGGAATGAACGCCATCGCCCTTGTTTTAGCCGGCATGGGCCACGAGGTCTCCGGTTCTGACATTCGCGATTCGATCGTTGTTGACCGCCTGCGTGCTGCAGGTGTGACCGTCACCATCGGCCATAACCGGACGCTGGTCCACGGTGTGGACGCGGTCACCGGATCGAGCGCCATTCCCGATCGCAACATCGAACTCAGCGAGGCCCGCGAGACCGGTGTGACCACCTTGCGGCGGGCTGGGATGCTGGCGTCGATCTGTGCCCAGGCAAAATCGTTGGCAGTGGCGGGTACTCACGGCAAAACCACCACCAGCTCGATGCTGATGGCCATCCTTGATGAAGCGGGCATGAAACCGAGCTTCCTCATCGGCGGCGACCTCAACGATATGGGCACCGGCGCGGCGTGGTCGGGCAGTGAGTGGCTGGTGGTGGAGGCCGACGAGAGCGACGGCACGTTTCTCGAGCTACCGCTCTTCGGCACCATCGTCACCAACATCGAAGCCGACCATCTCGACCACTTCGGCACGCTCGATGCCATCATCGACGGCTTCGACCACTACCTCACCCAAATCCCCGGCCCCAAGGTCGTCTGCGCCGATGATCCCGTCGCCCTCGTACTGGCGCACAAACACCAGGCAGCCACCTACGGCACCCATCCCGATGCTCGTTACCGCATAGCCGACATCGAAAGTCACAACGGTGTGGTGCGGTTCACACTGCATCGTGACGGTATCGCGCTCGGGCCAATGCACGTACCGTTGCGCGGCACCCACAACGTCCGCAACGCGACCGCAGCGACGGCGCTCGCCATGGAGGTCGGTGCGTCGTTCGAAGCGGCGGTAAACGCACTGAGTCGCTTCGGCGGTGTGGCCCGCCGGTTCGACTTCCGCGGTGAACACAACGGCGTCACCTTTGTGGACGATTACGCGCACATCCCGACCGAGATCGCCGTCGTGCTCGAAGCGGCAGCCACCAGCGGCGATGGCTGGAAGCGCATTGTCGCGGTATTTCAACCGAACCGATTCAAACGGATGGCTGTCCTTTCGCCGGAGTATGCCGACGCGTTCGTCCACGCCGATCTCGCCGTCATCACCGACATCTATCCGTCGGGCGACGCGCCTATTCCCGGCGTGACTGGCAAGTTGGTGGTGGACGCCATCCTCGACAGTCATCCCCGCCAACGGGTGGCGTGGCTGCCGCATCGGGCCGATCTGGTCGATTTTCTCGCCAAGGAACTCCGTCCCGGTGACGTCTGCATTTCAATGGGCTGTGGTGATGTTGCTTCGCTGCCGGCGGAGGTGTTGGCCGAGCTGACCGAGGGGCCGCTGTGAACTCGGTTGTCGATCTCGCCGCTTCGATTCTTGGTTCACTCGCGCAGCGCGATATTCCCCTCGGCGTGCGCACCACCTACCGAGTTGGCGGCGCGGCGCGGCTGCTGGTGGAGGCCCGTTCGCTCGATGACCTCCGTCTCGTCCACCGCGCTCACCTCGAAAGCACGCTTCCGGTATTACTGGTCGGACGCGGCTCGAACCTGCTGGTGGCCGATCGCGGCTTTGACGGTATCGCCGTCGTTCTTGCGGGCTTCGATGAGGTT
The DNA here is from genome assembly GCA_031360915.1 of Actinomycetes bacterium. Taxonomy (GTDB): domain Bacteria; phylum Actinomycetota; class Acidimicrobiia; order Acidimicrobiales; family Ilumatobacteraceae; genus JANMCE01. The sequence goes on from JANMCE010000245.1 coordinate 28,755, forward strand.
TCATCGTCCGGTTCGGTGGTTACCGCCGGGGGAGCGGTCGCTCTTCCGGTGCTGGCACGGACCACGGCCGGGCTGGCGCTTACCGGGCTCGAATGGGCCGTTGGTGTGCCGGGTTCTGTCGGCGGAGGCGTGCGCATGAACGCAGGAGGCCATGGCTCGGATATAGCGGCCAACCTGGTGGGGGTCCACGTCTTCGACGTGGCGACCGGCCAGGATGGAGACGTGCCCGCAACCTTGCTTGGGCTGCGTTTTCGCGGCTCGGATATTCGTGATGACCAGGTTGTCCTGGGCGCGACGTTTCAATTAGCACCCGGCAATCGCGAGGCATCCGAGGCCGAACTCACCGAGATTGTCCGTTGGCGACGCCAGCATCAGCCCGGCGGACAAAACGCCGGTTCGGTATTCGTGAACCCAATCCCTGGCGTATTGTCGGCCGGTCAGGTAATCGACGAGGTCGGGCTGCGCGGCTTTCGCATCGGCACTGCAAGCGTCTCAGAAAAGCACGCCAATTTTATCCAGGCTGACGACAACGGCAGCGCGGATGATGTGGCCCGCGTCATGGCCCATGTGCGCGCTGCGGTGCTGCGTGACCGTGGTCTCGATCTGCACAGCGAGAATCGGCTGGTCGGGTTCGACGCGGCCGATCTGCCGGGTGCGACGTGAGCGGCAACACAGGTAGGGGTATCGAGCCGGGCGCAAGTTTCGAGAGCGTACGCATCATCAAGCCGCCCCGTGACGAACCGACCATCGACCAAGCAACGCGTGACGAACCAACGCGTGACGAACTGGTGCCTGATGAACCGACAGTCGGTCCGTTGCCCGTCGATGTCGCAGAGGACATACCGACACCGGCGTGGTTGACGGCCGACATCGAAACCGACGCCGCGGCAGCAGACACCGACGTTGCCGTTGTCACGACGGGCGACATCGACATCAGCGACGCTCCCCAGCACGACGACACGACCGAAATCCCCGTCGTACCCAGCAGTGATCCGCTTGGGATACCGACCATCACCGTGTCCGAGCCGAAGCGCCGCCAGGTCATCGTTATCGATGACGACGTGGCAGTTGAGTCGGAGCTTGACGCGTCCGTGGCGGCTGGCGCCGATCGGGTCGACCCGCGCATCCGGGCGCGTCGGCGTGCGGTGCAGCGCGCGGCCGGTCTACGACGCTTTCGCCTGCTGATCGCCATCGTCACCGTGCTGACCCTCATCATCGGCGGCAGCATCCTCATTCAGTCGCCGCTGTTTTCGGTGAAAGAAGTCAACATCACCGGCGTGTACTACACCGACGCGGCCGCGGTTCAGGCCGTGGCCGATTCCCTGCGTGGTCAACCGCTTTACCGCGCCGATCTCGGCAAGGCCCAAAACGATCTACTTCTGCAGCCGTGGGTGCGACGAGCCCGCATTGTTCGTACCTGGCCCCGCTCGGTCACGATAGACATTTCCGAACGTACTCCGGTCGCCGCTGTGCAGGCAGAAGACTCCGAATGGCGCGTCATCGATGTGGAGGGTCGCGTGCTTGCGCTGACCCTCGGGAAGCCCAAAGACTTCATGGAAGTGAAGGGTGATCCGGCCCTCGTAGCGGTCGGCGAAACGGTGTCGGAGCCGATGATTTCGGGGGCCCGTTTGGCCGAGATGTTGCCGGGTCGCCTAAAAGCGGTCACCACCAGGGTTATTGTTGGGGGAGACGGCGCAGTTGCGCTCGATATAACTCCTAGGGGAAAGATCTTGCTCGGTACCATTGATGACCTACGCGCCAAGCTGATCAGTGTGTTGACCTACATGGACGCATGTCCGGGCGTGGAATTTGACTACATGGACGCGCGAGCAGCGGATTCTTTGGTGCTCACGCCTCCGAGCTGTCCGAAGTCTCCCTTGACCCAGAAGGCGCCATGACACTAAAACGTCCGGTCCTGGGTCTGCCGTTCCGTGGGGAGAGTGTCGCTTTCCGGCACTGTCTGTCGGCGCGCACCGTCCCTCGTTTTTTTCGACCCAATCGTTCTCGCAGGTGGAGGTAGTCATGGCCGGTATGCCGCAAAACTATTTGGCAGTTATCAAGGTCATCGGCGTCGGTGGCGGTGGCGTCAACGCCGTCAACCGCATGATCGACGCGGGTCTGAAAGGCGTGGAGTTCATCGCGGTGAACACCGACGCGCAGGCGCTCCTGATGAGTGATGCTGATGTGAAGCTCGACATCGGGCGCGACATCACCCGCGGGCTCGGCGCCGGTAGCGACCCCGAAGTCGGGCGCGCCGCTGCCGATGCGCACCGCGAAGAGATCGAAGAGATCATCAAGGGTGCCGACATGGTGTTCATCACCGCGGGCAAAGGCGGCGGCACCGGAACCGGCGCAGCGCCCGTCATTGCCGAGATCGCCAAGAACTTGGGTGCGCTCACCATCGGCGTGGTCACCCGTCCATTCAGCTTCGAGGGCAAGCGCCGCTCAGTGCAGGCCGAGCAAGGCATCAGCCGACTGAAGGAAAAAGTCGACACCCTCATCGTCATCCCCAACGATCGTTTGCTTACGGTGTCGAACGAAAAGACCTCAGTGCTCAACGCATTCAAGATGGCCGACGAAGTGTTGCTGCAAGGCGTGTCCGGCATCACGACGCTCATCACCACACCCGGCCTGATCAACACCGACTTCGCCGACGTGAAGATGATCATGTCCAACGCTGGCTCCGCGCTCATGGGTATTGGTCAGGCCAGCGGCGAAAACCGCGCTGTCATCGCGGCCAAGTCGGCCATCTCCAGCCCGTTGCTCGAGGCCGCTATCGACGGCGCTCGCGGTATCCTGCTTACCATCACCGGTCCTTCGGCTCTCGGGCTGTTTGAAGTGAACGCCGCCGCCGAGATCATCGCCGCTGTCGCGCATCAGGACGCGAACATCATCTTCGGTACCGTCATCGACGACGAGATGGGTGATGAGGTCAAGGTCACGGTCATCGCTGCCGGCTTCGATCGCTGGGACGGCGCTGGTCGTAATCCGGCCGAGCGTTCGCTACGCCCGGTTGATGATGTTCCCGGCACCACCCCGCTGCGCGACATCTTCGGTGGCTCACGTGTTGCCGACCCCATCGATGACGGCGACGACGATTTCGATGTGCCCTCCTTCCTGAAGTAGACCGCTGTTTCGTGACGCTTGATCCACAACTGGTTGCCGACCGACTCGCAGCCGTGCGGGCGCGTCTCGACGCCGCCGGCGGCCACGATGTGAAAATTCTGGCCGTCACTAAAGGCTTCGGGCCTGAGGCTCTCGCCATAGCGGCTGACCTCGGGCTGCACGATGTTGGTGAGAACTACGCGCAGGAACTGATTGCCAAACTGCAGCCCGTCAGGCCGAACGGGCTGCGGGTGCATTTCATCGGCCGCTTGCAGACCAACAAGGTGGCCACGCTGGCGGCCGTGGTCGACGTGTGGCAGAGCATCGACCGCACCAGTCTGGTGGACACACTGGCCAAGCGGGTCCCCGGTGCTCGGGCCTTCGTGCAGGTCAACGTGAGTGAGGAACCGCAAAAGGGTGGGTGCCCCATGGATCAAGCCGATGCACTAGTGGCCTACAGCCGCACCGCTGGGCTCAACGTGATTGGTCTGATGACGGTGGGCAAGGCCGGGGAACCAGCCGAGATCGCCACCGGATTCCGGTGGCTCCGTGCCACCGCCGACCGCATGGAACTGCCCGAATGTTCGATGGGAATGTCCGGCGATCTTGAGATCGCGGTGCGTGAGGGTGCCACCATGGTCCGCGTTGGCAGCGCCCTTTTTGGCGACCGTCCCGGAATTGACGCCCGCAACAACTAACGTAGGAGAAAAGGGAGGGTTTGCATGTCCGCGTTTAAGAAAGCCATGAGCTACCTCGGGTTAGGCCCGGAAGATGCTTACGACGACTACGACGCACCGTACGAGCCCGAGCGGCCTGTCGGTCGCGTCCCTCGTCCCCAGCACGCTGCCGATCCAATGGATAGCGGCGCCGTCCGTACCATGGTGACCCGCACCGCATCGGGCCGTCCCGAGCGGGAGCGGGAAGTGAACCCCCGACCCCACGTTGATTTCGACAATCCTCCGGCTCGACGGACCCAGGGCTCGGCCGTGCGCCCCGTTCCCGCCACTGCCAACCCGCGGCCCCAGACCATTCGCCCGGGCAGCTTCAACCAGGCCCAGGAAATCGCCGACCGCTACAAAGACGGACAACCGGTCATCATGAATCTCGAAGGGGTTGACCGCGATACCTCCCGTCGCCTCATCGACTTCGCCAGTGGGCTTTGCTACGGCCTCGGTGGCGCCATGGAAAAGGTCGGCAGCGGCGTCTATCTGCTCACGCCGGTGAACGCTTCGGTGTCCGCCGAAGAACGCCGCATGATGTCCGAGTCCGACGAGTGAGGTTTTGGCAGTACCCGAGGTCGATTTACGACATCGGGTACTGCCAGAAAGCGCGGCGGCGGGGGGCTTTGCGCGAGAAAGCGCAGTTAGTGTACCTGTGCGTTCTAACATGCTGGTATGGAGCTGAGTTCGCAAGCGATAAACGGCATCGAGTTCGATCAGGTGCGCAAGGGGTATGACCCCGAACAGGTGAAGTCTTTCCTCTCGCGGGTCGGCGCCGCTGTCGATGAGATGCGTTCGCACCTCGTTGCTTCTGACGCTCGTGCTCGTGCCGCCATGGCTCGCGTGCAGGAGCTTTCGGCTCGTGAACCAGCCGTAGTGGGCAGCGCCGACACAGACGTCATCTCCAAAACGTTGCTCATGGCACAACGGACCGCTGACGCAGCCGTGGCCGATGCGCAAAAGTCGGCCGACGCCACCCTGGCCGACGCCGACTCGCGGTCAAAGGCGACGCTGGCCGAATCAGAAGCCCGCTCGGCCGAAATGATCCGCCAAGCCGAATTGATGGCGACGTCCCACATGGAGAGCGAGCTGCGCACCCTGAAGGAGCGCAAGGCGTCTCTGTCCACTGAGGTTGACGGGTTGAACGAGCGCATCGTGGCCGAGCGAGAACGGGTTGCTGCCGTTATCGAGTCGCTGCAGCGCCTGCTTCGCTCGCCTGAGGGTCTCGGAACGCTTTCGTACCGACCGGCCGCGGCGGCGCAGTCTGCGTTCCTCAATGACCAGCACGACGCCGACGCCATAAATGACCACCATGACGACTCTTTCGCCGCGCCGCCTCTGCGGCTGAGCAGCTCGGCCGAAATCGATGAGGCTGATGGTCATCCAACCGGTGAAGTGCCGCTCACCGATCCGTGGCGGGCCGTCTAGCCCGTTCCCGCCGCCCGGCCGTGATTCGGGAGGCATAGACGAGAGACCGCCGATTACCATTCGGTGACGCAGGCGAACGTGCTCGCGCGCCAGGAGACCTTCGATGACCGAACCCACCGCGTACCCCACCGTTGATGCCCAGGCGTCGTTTCCGACCATCGAGCACCGGGTGCTGGACCGCTGGGCCGCGGAGGGCACTTTCGTGGCTTCGGTCGATCAGCGACCGGCTGGCACCAAAGGTGACAACGAGTATGTGTTCTACGACGGCCCGCCGTTTGCCAACGGCCTGCCCCACTATGGTCATCTGCTCACCGGCTACGTGAAAGACGTCGTGCCGCGCTATCAGACCATGCGCGGTCGGCGGGTTGAGCGTGTCTTCGGTTGGGACTGCCACGGCCTACCGGCCGAGGTGGAAGCCGAAAAGCAACTCGGCCTGCAACATCGTTCCGAGATCGTCGACATGGGCGTGTACGCGTTCAACGCCGCGTGCCGCGAAAGCGTGCTGCGTTACACCGACGAATGGGAGCGCTACGTCACCCGTCAGGCCCGTTGGGTCGATTTTGAACGCGGCTATAAGACGCTCGATCTTCCCTACATGGAGTCGGTCATGTGGGCGTTCAAGACCCTGTGGGACAAGGGCCTTGTGTACGAAGGCTTCAAGGTGCTGCCGTACTGCTTCCGCTGCGAAACCCCGTTGTCGAATACCGAGACGCGCATGGACGACGTCTACAAGAACCGCCAGGACCCCGCCGTCACCGTTGCCTTTCCCTTGGAGACCGGCGAGGACCTGTGGATATGGACCACCACACCGTGGACTCTGCCGTCGAACCTCGCCGCTGCCGTCGGCCCCGAGGTCGCGTATTCCGTCATGGAGAAAGACGGCCACAAGGTCATCCTGGCCGAAGCTCGTCTCGGCGGCTACGCCAAGGAACTTGACGGCTACACCCAGGTCGCAACTGTGCTCGGCAATGAACTGGCCGGACGCTCGTACTCCCCGCCCTTCGGCTTCTTCGCGGGTCGCCCGAACGCGCACAAGATCCTGCTCGGCAATTTCGTCACCACCGAAGATGGCACCGGTGTCGTACACATGGCGCCCGGCTTCGGCGAAGACGACCAGATCGTGTGTGCAGCCAATGGCATCGACACCGTCGTGCCCGTCGACTCGCAGTGCCGCTTCACGGCTGACGTGCCCGACTTCGAGGGGCTGCAGGTCTTTGAGGCCAACACCCCGGTCGTGCGCCGTCTGCGCGATGAAGGTCGCTTGGTGCGGCTCGACAGCTACGACCACCCCTACCCGCATTGCTGGCGCTGCAACACCGCCCTCGTCTATCGCGGCATCGGGTCATGGTTCGTGGAGGTCACCAAGGTCAAAGAGCGCATGGTGGAACTCAACCAGGAGATCACCTGGGTGCCCGAGCATGTGAAGGAGGGCAGCTTCGGCAAGTGGATCGCCAACGCTCGTGATTGGTCCATCAGCCGTAACCGTTTCTGGGGTTCGCCGATCCCCGTGTGGAAGAGCGACGACCCTCGCTATCCCCGCATCGACGTGTACGGCTCGGTGGAACAGATGCAGGCCGACTTCGGCGTCACCATCAATGATCTGCATCGCCCGCTGGTCGATGATCTCGTGCGCACCAATCCCGATGACCCGACGGGGCAGTCAATGATGCGACGCGTGCCCGAAGTACTCGACTGCTGGTTCGAGTCGGGATCCATGCCGTTCGCCCAGGTGCACTATCCGTTCGAGAACCAGTCCTGGTTCGACGACCACTTCCCGGGCGATTTCATTGTCGAATACATCGGCCAAACCCGCGGCTGGTTCTACACGATGCATGTGTTGGCCACTGCGCTGTTCGACCGCCCGGCGTTCCACACCTGTATGGCTCACGGAATCGTCCTCGGCAGTGACGGGGCCAAGATGTCCAAGAGTCTGCGCAACTATCCCGATCCGTACGAGATGTTCGACAAGCACGGCTCCGACGCCATGCGCTGGTTCCTCATGTCGTCGCCCATCCTGCGCGGCGGCGATCTCGTCGTGACCGAGCAGGGCATCCGCGACAGCGTGCGTCAGGTAATGCTGCCGCTCTGGAACACGTGGTATTTCTTCACCCTTTACGCCAACTCGGCCGAGGGTGGCTACCAGGCTCATTTCCGCACCGATCAGACTGGCGTGCTTGATCGCTACGTGCTCGCCAAGCTGCACCAACTCGTCGTGGAGACCACCGACGCCATGGATCGCTATGACCTCTTCGCCACTTGCGCGTCGGTGCGGTCGTTCCTTGACGCGCTCACCAACTGGTACATCCGCCGCAGCCGCGACCGCTTCTGGGGCGGCACGTCCGATGACAGTCACGACGCCTTCGACACGCTCTACACGTCGCTCCACGTGCTGACGCGCGTTGCTGCGCCGCTGCTTCCGCTGGTCGCCGAGGAGATCTTCACCGGGCTCACGGGGCGAGCGTCGGTGCATCTCACCGACTGGCCGTTGGCCTCCGACCTGCCGGCCGACGCCGCACTGGTGGACGCCATGGACCGCGTGCGGGACGTGTGCTCCACCGCATCCAGCGTGCGTAAGGCCCGCGGGTTGCGCGTGCGGCTGCCGCTGGCGCACATGCAGGTAACAGCTGATTGGGCCCTGAGCCTGTTGCCGTTCGCCAGCATTATCGCAGACGAGCTGAACGTGAAGCAGCCGCCATCGTTCACGCCAAGCGTCAGTGGAAGAGCGCACTATCAGCTCAAGCTGATTCCTGGGACTCTCGGTCCTCGGCTCGGTGAGGACATGAAGCGAGTTATGGCTGCATTCCGGGCCAATGATTTTGTAAAACCCCAGCTCGGAGTCCGACCCGTCATCGCTGGGTTCGAGCTGCAGGACGGTGAGTACGAGCAAGGGCTTGTCCCAACGGACCCGGACTCCAGTGCAGTGCTGTCCAGTGGCGACGGTGTCGTTTGGCTCGATACCGTGCTCACGCCCGAACTGGAGCGCGAGGGGCTCGCCCGCGACCTGGTTCGTCTGGTGCAACAGGCCCGCAAGGCCGCCGATCTGCAGGTAAGCGATCGCATCTCGTTAACCGTGACCGCCTCGACGCCGTGGCTCGATGCGCTCAAAAAACACTACGACTTGGTTACCGCCGAGACCTTGGCCACCTCCGTGGACCGCTGCGTTGATGAGGCCTTCGAGCAACCCCACATCGCGGTGCAGAAGGCGTAGTCTGTCACCCCTGAGCAGCGTAAAACTGATCGACCGACCCAGAAATGCGGGTCACGCGGCTGGGTTGCGTTGTCCTCGGACCCCGAAACCGCTAACTTGTGCGGCCTTCCATCGGCCTAAAGGACGAAAACAACATGGCGAAGCCTCCGGCGAAAGTAACGGCCTCCGCGTCACCGAAGAAAGCACCTGCGGCCAGCGTCGCAGCCCCGGCCAAGGCGTCGAAGGCAAAGCCCGCTCCAGCGGCGAAGCCAGCGGCACAAACCACGCCGGTAGCCACGAAGGCCGCGGCGGCTCCGGCCAAGGCCAAGGCGGCGGCGGAAAAGACGAAGCCCGCTCCGGCGGCAGCGCCCGCCCAGGCTGTAGTCACCAAGGCGGCCCCACCGCCGCCGCCCGTCCGCAAGGTTGTTCCCAAGCCCCCGCCACACGTCCGCAAGGCGTCCGACTTTGATGCCAAGTTCCTGGCTGCACAGCGGGTCCTCCTGCTCGAGGAGCGGGTCAGCCTGGTGGGTCAGGCCGATCGTCTTGAAGGCGAAGCGGCCTCACTGATGGAGGACCTCGACCCGGGCGACGTGCAGTTCGATGAGGAATCAGGTGAGGGCGACAGCTTGTCGGCTGAGCGCGATCGCGATTTGGCGTTGTCGGCTCAGGCCCGCCAGATGGTGTCCGACATTGACGCCGCGCTCTTGCGGATCGACGATAAGTCCTACGGCTACTCGCGAATTTCCGGCCAGCCCATCCCGAAGGAACGCCTCGAAGCAATTCCGTGGGCGACCGAACTGGTGCAGGAAAAAGTCGGCGGCCTCGGCTCGTCTCGATGATGGATCATGCCGTTGCCGACACGGCCGCGCCTGCGGTCGGTACCCGCCCGACACGGCGGTTTGTCGTGGCCGGTGCGGTGGCAGCGGCCATCCTGGTCGTCGACCAGCTGACCAAAGCCTGGGCGCTGCATTCGCTGGCCGATGAGCAGCCCCGCCATGTTCTGTGGACTTTGCACTGGACTCTTCGGTACAACAGCGGCATGGCCTTTTCGCAAGGCCAGGGGAAGGGTCCCATCATCGCCCTGCTCGCCGTACTCGTCGTGGCTGCCCTCGGCTGGTCATTGCGGTCCAAGCATTCGCTTCTGGGCACGGTGTCTACTGGTCTGGTGATGGGTGGTGCTATCGGCAACGTTGCTGACCGCCTGTTCCGAGCCAAGAGCGGGTTGTTGTCGGGCCACGTCGTCGACTTCGTCGACTTCTTCCGTTGGTGGCCGGCATTCAACGTTGCCGATATGGGCGTGGTCGTTGGGGCAATCCTGCTCCTCCTCGAATCGTGGCGTCACGGACGTCGGCTAAAGAGCAACGCATGATCGAAGAAATCCCCTCATCCCTCGCGGGTGAGCGTCTGGATCGCATCGTGGCCATGATCACCGGCCGCAGCCGCACCGAGGCGGCCGAGGTCGTCGCATCCGGCACCGTTCTGGTCGACGGCAAAATCGAACTGTCGGGCAAGCTTCGCCTGGTCGAGGGCCAGCAGGTCGACGTACCCGAAGCCGGTCCGAACGCAGCCGCGCAACTCGTTGGGGACCCGACCATTGTGCTCGACATCATCTACGCCGACGAGCAGGTCATCGTGATCAACAAGCCGGATGGCCTGGTCGTGCATCCCGCTCCCGGCCATGATGGCGGCACGCTCGTGCATGCGCTCCTGCATCATTTCCCCGAGATTCGTGACGTTGGCGAACCGATTCGTCCCGGCATCGTGCACCGCCTCGACAAGGGCACCTCTGGCCTCATGATCGTGGCGCGCACCCAACACGCCTACGAGCATTTGGTGGAGCAACTCAGCGTGCACAGCGTTACTCGTCGCTACGCGGCGCTGGTATGGGGCACCCCTGAGAATGCGTCGGGAACCATCGATGCGCCGATCGGCCGGCGGCCGAAGGACCCGCTCAAGATGGCGATCGTGGCCGACGGCAAATGGGCCCGCACGACCTATGAAGTGATAGAGCGATACCGCGAGCCCAAGGAAATGGCGCTGGTGCACTGCTGGCTGGAGACCGGTCGCACCCATCAAATTCGGGTCCATCTCACCGGCATCGGTCACCCGGTGGTCGGTGATGCCACGTACGGCCGCCGTCGCGAGTTACCTGGTGCCGAGCGACCCATGCTGCACGCCCACCACATCTCGTTCACCCACCCCGGCACCGGCGGCATCGTGGAGTTCGACACCCCCATCGCCGCCGACATGGCCAAGGTCCTCAGCCGCTGCTCGTAACATGCCCTTCATGCCTCGGTCCCCGGCGCTCCGCTCGTACCTCGCCAGCTTATTGGCTTCGCTTGGTCGCTACCGCTCCTTTTCGCTCAGCTGCCGCTTTGGGGACGCTCGGACTCGCTTCGCTCAAACAATCCCGCTAGCTGCTCGTAAGCGGTAAGACCGCGTTGCCTCTGGCTTGGTCGCGGACGGCGGCGAGGGTGAAGCCGTCCAACAGGGTGCGCATGTGATTGCCGGTCATCGACCACACCGACAGCAGCACGCACTGGCCTTCGTGGTCGCAGGCGCCGTTGGCGTGCGGTTCGCCGAAGTCGCCGACCGTGATCGGGCCATCGACCGCGCTGACAATGTCGGAGAGGCGAATCTCCTCGGGCGGGCGGGCGAGCACGTAGCCGCCACCCACGCCTCGTTTGGAACGGACCAGACCAGAACCCTTCAGGGCCAGGAGAATCTGCTCGAGATACGGCTGCGGGAGACCGGTGCGCTCGGCAATGTCACGCACCGAGGTAGGGCCACTCTCATCCGCGTGGAGGGCGAGCGACAGTAAGGCGCGACACGCATAGTCCCCGCGGGTTGAAACTCTCACAGCCTCTAGCGTAACTGTTCGGAAATGATTTAGATGACCTTGCCGACCAACGCTGGCCCTGGCGTAGCCTGACGTGATGCCGCCCGCACCCGTGCTCCCCGATTACGGCGGCGGATGCATCTCGTCGCTCGCCCCGGCTTTGCTTGGCCCGTCCGGCACGAAGGCACTTCCCAGCTGGATGCCCGCGCCGGCCCGTGATGCGGCCCAGACCGTGCTGCTCGTACTCGACGGGCTTGGTTGGGAACAGCTGCAGAACAACCCCGGATCGTGCCCGACGTTGCATCGCATGACCGGTGGCGCTATCACCACGGTAGTTCCCTCCACCACCGCCACCGCCCTCAGTTCGATCACCACCGGCCTCGCGCCAGGAGAACACGGCGTGGTCGGTTACCGCATGGAAGTGCAGGGCGAGATCCTCAACGTGCTGCGGTGGGGCACTAGCGAGGGTGATGCCCGCAAACGGATCCGACCGACGTTTGTGCAACCCGTGCCGGCCTTTCTCGGCGCTTCGGTACCGGCGGTCACCAAAGCCGATTTCGTTGGCTCAGGCTTCACTGCTGCCCATCTCGCGGGAGTGCGACACCACGGTTGGCGTATGCCCTCCACCTTGCTGGCGCAGGTGGACTCCATGGTCGAGGCTGGCGAGACGTTCGTCTACGCCTACTACGACGGGGTCGACAAGGTCGCTCACGAGTTCGGTTTCGGGCCAGCGTATGAGGCCGAACTGGTTGCGGCTGACCGGCTGGTGGCCGACCTTCTACAGCTCCTTCCGCGTACAGCTTGCCTGCTGGTCACTGCCGATCACGGCCAGGTGATTGTCGGTACGAACACGGTGACACTCGGGCCCGATGTGCAACGGCTGGTCCGAAATCAGTCAGGAGAAGGACGTTTCCGCTGGTTGCACGCTCGACCCGGCGGGGCGGCCGAGTTGCTTGCCGTGGCCAAGCGTGAGCACGGACATCATGCCTGGGTGCACAGCGTTCAGGAGGTGATCGATGCCGGCTGGTTTGGTCCGCAGGTCACGCTCAATGCCCGGTCACGCCTGGGTGACGTGGCATTGGTGCCGTTCATCGATATCAGCTTCGACGATCCTGCCGACAGTGGTCCTTTTCCCCTAGTGTCCCGGCACGGTTCGCTCACCGCTGCGGAGATGCTTGTGCCGCTCCTGGCGGCTCGTGGCGAGCGATGATGGGTTGGTAACAACCGGAGAGGACGCCCCGAATGACGGACAAACAGCACATCGAAGTTGAGCGAGGAACGCTGGTCGAGCCCGTTTCCCACCATGCCCCTGCGCCCGATGACGCGACGGAAACAATTGGCCAGCCCGGCAAGGTCATGCGTATCGGCTCCATGGTGAAACAACTGCTGGACGAGGTGCGCGCCGCTCCGCTCGATGAAGCCAGCCGGAATCGCCTAGCTGCGATCTACGACCGGTCGGTCACCGAACTGGCCACTGCCCTCTCGCCCGATCTGCAGGCCGAGCTTCGCAATCTGACCCATCCCTTTGGCTCATCACAAGCTCCGAGTGACGCCGAGCTGCGCATCGCTCAGGCCCAGCTGGTCGGGTGGCTTGAAGGTCTCTTTCACGGCATCCAGGCCACGCTGTTCGCGCAGCAGTTGGCGGCCCAGCAGCAACTTGGTCAGATGCGGGGTGAGCTGTCACCGGGCCCCCAGCCGATCGGTGCACCGGCCGGGGCTCCGGTCGCTGCAACCGATCGCCCGGGCACGTACCTTTAAGACGTGGCCGATTCGTTCACCCACCTGCATGTCCACACCGAGTATTCGATGCTCGATGGTGCAGCGCGCCTGAACGAACTCGTGGCGGCAGCTGCGGCTGACGGTCAGCCCGCCATCGGCATCACCGATCACGGCAATATGTACGGAGTGCTCGACTTCTACAAGGAGTGCCGCAAGATCGGTATCAAGCCCATCATCGGCACCGAGGCCTACCTGGCCCATGAAACTCGCCAAGAGCGGCCCAGCCGGCGCGGCCGGGTCGACGACTCTGGCGGCGAAACCGAGGGTGGCAAGAAGCTCTACTACCACATGACGCTCTTGGCCGAGAGCGACGTCGGCTACCGCAACCTCATCCAACTCTCAAGCCTCGCCTTTCTTGAGGGCTACTACTACAAGCCCCGCATGGACTGGGAGCTGCTGGAGAAGTACGCCGAAGGCCTCATCGGCACCACCGGCTGCCTCGGCGGTCACGTGCTTCAGGCGCTCATGAACGGTGACGAAGCGGGCGCCTACGAGAAGGCTGGCCGGCTCCAGGACATCTTCGGTCGCGACAACCTGTTCGTCGAGCTGCAGGATCACGGTCTGCAGGCGCAACGCGACACCAACCCGAAGTTGTTGGAGATCGCCAAAAAGCTGAAAGCGCCGTTGCTTGCGACCAACGACTCGCACTACACCCACCGCAAAGACCACCTGGCCCACGATGCACTCCTGTGTGTGCAGACCGGGTCGCTTATGAGCGACCCGAAGCGCTTCAAGTTCGAAGGTGAAGAGCACTACCTGAAGCCAGCATCCGAGATGCGTCATCTGTTCCGTGAGGTACCAGAGGCGTGTGACAACTCGCTCTGGATCGCGGAGCGGTGTGGGGTGGAGATCGAGTTCGGCAACGCGCAGTTGCCCAACTTCGACCTGCCCGAAGGCTTCGACAACGATGCCGCCTATCTCGAATTCCTGACGTTCGAAGGCGCCAAGATGCGCTGGGGCGACACGCTGCCGACCGACGTTGTCGAGCGCATCGCCTACGAGCTGAAGGTCATCGGCGACATGGGGTTCGCGTCGTACTTCCTCATCGTGTGGGACCTCATCAAGCACGCCCGTGACATGGGCATCCGTGTCGGTCCCGGTCGTGGTTCCGCAGCCGGTTGCGCAGTGGCGTACACGCTGCGCATCACGGACCTCGACCCCATCAAATACGATTTGCTCTTCGAGCGCTTCCTCAACCCGTCGCGTGTGTCCATGCCAGATATCGACATGGACTTCGACAGTCGTTACCGCGACGAAATGATCCGCTACGCCACCGAACGTTACGGCCGGGACAAGGTCGCCCAGATCGTTACGTTCTCCACCATCAAGGCACGCGCCGCGGTGCGTGACGCTGCCCGCGTGCTCGGCTACCCCTAGGGCGTAGGCGACAAGGCAGCAAAGGCCATGCCGCCGCTGGTGATGGGAAAGGACACACCTCTGTACGCGTGTCTTGAGGAGCATCCCAGGTTCGCCGACGGCTACAAGGCCGCCGCCGAACTGCGCGAGATGTACAACACCGACCCCGAGGTGCGAGCCGTGGTTGACGTCGCCCGTGGCCTCGAAGGTCTGCGTCGCGGCGACGGTATCCATGCGGCCGCAGTGGTGATTACCCGGGAGCCCCTGACGAGCTACCTTCCGGTGCAGCGCAAGCCCGAAGCTGGCAAGCCGGTGGAGGATTCCCCGGTCGTCACGCAGTATGAGATGCACGGTGTGGAAGAGCTCGGCCTGTTGAAAATGGACTTCCTTGGCCTACGCAACCTCGACGTCATCGAGGACACCGTGCAGATGGTGCGGGCCATCAAGGATCCGACGTTCGATATCGACATCATTCATCTTGACGATGACCCGACGCTTGCCATGTTGCGACGCGGTGAGTCCATCGGTGTGTTCCAGCTGGAAGGTGGCCCAATGCGCGCGCTCATGCGTTCGTTGGCCCCCACGTCATTCGACGACGTTGCCGCTCTGGTCGCGCTCTATCGGCCGGGGCCGATGAGCGCCAACATGCACAACGATTACGCCGATCGCAAAAACGGTCGCAAGCCCATTAGCTACATTCACCCCGAAGCCGAAGAACTTCTTGGCGACACCTACGGCCTCATGATCTACCAAGAGTCCGTCATGCGCGTCGCCCAAAAATTCGCCGGCTACTCATTAGCTGAAGCTGACAACCTCCGAAAGGCGTGCGGGAAGAAGGACAAGGCGGTTATGGCGAAGCAGCGCCAGAGCTTTGTGGATGGGTGCGAGAACATCGGGTACGGCAAGAAGCTGGGTACTGATCTGTTCGACATCATCGAGCCGTTTGCCGACTACGCCTTCAACAAAAGTCACAGTTACGGTTACGGCCTCATCTCGTACCAGACCGCGTTCTTGAAGGCGCACTATCCGGTGGAGTACCTGGCGTGCCTTCTGACGTCGGTGAAGACCAACCTCGACAAGGCTGCGGTCTACCTGGCTGAGTGTCGCAACATGAACATCCGGGTGTTGAACCCCGACGTGAATGTGTCCGACTCCGACTTTGTGGCGTTGTCGCCGAGCGAGTTGCCGCCTGGCATTACTGTGCCTGCCGGCTCGCCGGGAGCCATTCCGTTCGGGCTTTCCGCGGTGCGCAACGTGGGCGAAGGCCTCGTGAGCCTCATCGTGGAGGAACGCAAGAAGAACGGCCCGTTCGACTCGTTCTACGAGTTCGTGGAGCGGGTCGACCCGAACGTGTTGAACAAGCGAACGATTGAGTCGCTTATCAAGGCCGGTGGCTTCGACGCCGTAGGCCACAAGCGCAAAGGTTTGCTGAGCGTGTTCGAGCAGATCATCGATCAGGTCATGGTGCGGCGCCGCAAGGAAGCCGAAGGTCAGTTCGACCTGTTTGCCTCGCTCGAAGTCGCGGCTGCGCCTTCTGACCTGCAGCGCATCGCCATTCCCAACACCGAGTTCGACAAGAAGCAGAAACTCAAGTTTGAAAAGGAAATGCTCGGTCTCTACGTGTCCGATCATCCGCTGTTGGGGGCTGAAGGCGCGCTCAAGCGCCGCACCGACGGCACCATTGCCGACATCTGCGAGCGAGGAGATCAGGCCGGGGTGGCCATGGGCGGCGTAATCACCAGTCTGCAGCGCAAGTTCACCAAAAAGGGCGACCCGATGGCGGTCTTCGTACTCGAAGACCTCCAGTCATCTATCGAAGTGACCGTGTTCTCGCGCACCATGCTGGAGCACGGCCACAAGCTGACCGAGGACGCCGTCGTCATTGTGCGTGGTCGTTTGGAGTCCCGCGACGAGACACCCAAATTGCTCTGCCAGGACATCGAAGTGTTCGACGGCATTGTCGATGGCGCCCCGCCGCTCCGCCTGAAACTATCGGCCCACGGTCTCTCGGAGGACCGTATAGCACTGCTGAAGCGCATCCTGTCAGAACACCCGGGGGAGTCACCGGTGTACCTCCATATCGGGCAGGGAAAGGTGCTGCGCCTGGCCGACGAGTTCAACGTCGACATCGCCGCCGCAGTTGGCGAACTGCGGGTCGCGTTCGG
The DNA here is from genome assembly GCA_031360915.1 of Actinomycetes bacterium. GTDB lineage: Bacteria > Actinomycetota > Acidimicrobiia > Acidimicrobiales > Ilumatobacteraceae > JANMCE01. Next base: position 45,333 of record JANMCE010000245.1, read on the forward strand.
GCACGACGCCGTGATTTTGTAAAGGTTCAGTCTGTCCATTTCCGAAAACTGCGAAAGACTGGCAGGATAGAGGTGTCACGTGCCGCCTGGCACGAGTCAATTTTCACCCGTTATCGGGCTTGCCCGGTCTTCACCTTCGGGAGCGATCTTCTGCAATGACCATCCAGATCGACACCATGGACTGTACTGCGCTGACTGATAGCGAGCTGGTTGAGCTGGCCGATATGGGTGCTGGCACCAACGTTGACTTCGGCGTGGGGCACTTCTCGAAAGCCAAGGAAGACTGGGTTCTTTCTACCACTGCGCACATCGACGGCAAGCTGCACGGCGTCATGTTCTCTACACTGGAGCGCATCGGAGGAACACCGTGCGTGTTGCTCGGCCTGCTCAGTGTTCGCAAGACCTCCCGCCGTGATTCGGTGCTGAAGGGCCTCATGAGCGAGGCGTTCCATCGAGCTCTCATGGCCTTCCCTGATGAGGACGTGCTGGTTGGCACCCGTTTTACGACGGTCTCCGGTTTCGAGTCGTTCAAGCTGCTCACTGACATTGTGCCTCGTCCCGACCATCGTCCGGTTGGCGAAGAGCGGGCGTGGGGCCGGCGTCTGGCCAAGCGCTTCGGCGTCGACGCTGCCTATGACGAGAAAACCTTTCAGGTGAAGGGTGACGGCAGCATTCCCAGCCATCTTGATCACGAGACTCTGAAGCCGGAAAAGATCGATCCCGACGTTGCCGCCCTGTTCGACGGCATCACGGTAAGCCGTGGTGACTCGCTCATCGCGTGCGGCTGGGTCATGGCTGAGAGCCTCGTGAAGCTGGGCGCTCGCTAGTTGGAGTTTGATCGGGTCGTTCAGACCCGACGCATGGTTCGCAACTTCCGGGATCGTCCGGTTGCGCCCGACGTCATCGAAGGCATGGTCGACCTGGCTCGGCGCGCCCCGAGCGCAGGCAACAGCCAGGGCTGGGATCTGGTCGTGCTTCGAGACTCGGAGACGGCCCGCTTTTGGGACATCACGCTGCCAGCGGAGCGTCGGGAGTCCTTCGGCTGGCAGGGGCTGCTAACCGCGCCGGTGATCGCTTTGGCGTATGCAGATCGGGGCGCGTATCTGGCCCGTTACGCCGAGCCCGACAAGGTTCGCACCGGCCTGGCCGTTGCCGACGCATGGCCGGTTCCGTACTGGCTGGTGGACACCGGCTTCTTTACGATGACGTTTCTGCTCGCTGCCCAGAACGCTGGGCTCGGGGCACTGTTTTTCGGCGTATTTCACGGGGAGGACGCCCTCAACACCGCACTGGGCGTACCGAATGACCGGCAGCTGCTCGGAGCCATTGCCATCGGCTATCCGGCACCTTCCGAGTCGGGTCGGTCGGCGAAACGTCCCAAGCGAGCGGTGTCAGAAATCATCCACCACGGCGGTTGGGACCGACCGTCGATTAGATGATCGCGCCGGTCAGGAACATCGTCGTCATTTGTATGGAGACGACCCCGGCAGCCACCAGAAATGCCTTGTGCATCTTTCCCGTGTGGCGAAGGACGACAACGAGTGGACGTAAGAGCGCCTGGTGGCGAAACTGCGCGGAGCCAACGCCGTAGTAGCAACCGCAAACGCGGCGATGGGGACGCGTAGGGTTTCCCCTCATGGAACCCAGGGATCGACGATTTCTCTGGAGCACGCTGGCCGTACTGGTGGCGTTCACCGTGGTCATGCTTGGTGTCCTGGCCAAGCCAGCGCTTCGATTGGAATACTTCTTCGATGAGGCCTGGCGTGCTGACATGATCCGCACGCCGTGGACACTCGCTCGCTACCGCCAGCATGACACCCCGATCCCACCCGGCTGGTTGGCTGGCATGTGGGCGATCTTCGCCGTCCTGCCCTCCAAACGACCCATCGTGCGCCTGGTCGCGCTCATGCCTTACTTCATTGCCGTCGGCTTCGGCTTTGACGCCCTACGTCGCCTGTTGCGCACGAGGCACGACGAGCGCTCGTCGATACTTCTGGCGGCCGTCGTTGTGCTGCCGTTGCCGTTTGTTCCCGTGGTTGCGCAGGTGGCGACGTACCTCAACAACTACCTCACCGATATAGCGGTCGGCTCGGTGTTGATGTGGGGATGCGTTCGTTGGTGGCTGGGCGACGAACGCCCTGGTTTCGCCGCTCTCCTGTCGGTGGCGTTGGTCGGCCCGTTTCTGGGGCAAGCATCCACCTTCATGCTCCCGGCCGCGCTTCTGATGCTGCTGACTCGGCGAACGGCGACGGCGCGCTGGACCGATCGGCGGCTCTGGGGCACGGGTGTCGCGTTCGCGATGTCGAGCCTGACGGTGTATTGGTTTTTCCTTCGCACTGTTCGTCAGGACAACCTCCAGGGATTTTGGGCCGATGAGGCATTGACCGGTACGACGTGGGGTCGTATGCCGGCGCGTTGGTGGAAGTCGTTTATCGATCAGGCGTTGCCGCGGTCAATCTCGGGCAAGCCGATTGCAGTCGCGCTGATCGTTGGTCTGCTGTTGGTCGGAGCATGGACGATGTGGCGACTTTGCCGGCCGTGGATCGTCATGGTGCTGTCGGCCGAGGTAGTGGCCCTCGTCCTCTCCTCGGTGAAGGGCTTTCCGTTCACCATCACGCGGGTCAACCTCGGCTTCCTCTGGCCCTTGTTCGCCCTCATCCTGCTCGGGCTGGTCACGGTGTTGATGGCGGTGGCGCGACGGCTAGCGGGAACGTCCCTGACCGTTATCGGTGTGGTCGTTTCGCTTGCAGCCTTGGTGGTGTGGATCTCACGACCAACCGAAGTGCTCAACGCCGCCGCCGGCAATGACGTTTTCGCTCGCGGTCTGACCCACGACATCAGCGACCTCGCGGCGAACCTGACGGCCGGCGATGTTGTGGTTGCCTATCACACCATGTCGGGGTGGTATGTCCACGATCGCTTGCTGAACGACTCGGCGCCGAGAATCGTGCTGCTCGAAGAAGTAGCCATCGGGGATCGGCTGATGTCCGACCTCGACGGACTCGTTCAGGAACGAGCGCCACAGTCTCAACATGTGTGGTGCGTAATTCCATACGAGGTCGGCGATCAGTCGGCCTCGGCT
>JANMCE010000255.1:0-3204 GCA_031360915.1 Actinomycetes bacterium
CAGCAGGGCCGAGGTCGTCCAGATCATTCGCGACATCTGGCCCGACGATCTCGAGAACCAGGCGATCATGATCGCCGCCCGCGAGAGCAATCTGATGCCCGGGGTCAGGAACTCCTGCTGTTTGGGACTGTTCCAGATCCATTTCAGCGCGAACCAGCGTTCGTTGGCCTCGTGGGGGATCACCTCGCCCAACATGTTGTTCGACCCCCGCTCCAACGCATACGCAGCGTATGCGTTGTACCTCCGGGCCGGTGGCTGGGGCCCGTGGGGGATGTAGAAGCCTGGCCGCGCCGTCGCGACGCAGCCGCCGGTCAGGGTCGGGAGTGCTCCGCGATCTGCGGTTGCCCGACCGGCGAACCTGTCGGGATCCACTGCGGCAGGCACTCGCGGTGGAAGAGTCGATCGATGACCATCACGGCGGCGCCGATGGCTCCACCGACGTGGCCAAGAGTCGACCTCGTCACCCGTAGGTCCCTGGTGGCCAGCGGTGAGGAACGCAGGTAGATCTGCTGGCGGATCGTGGCCAACAACGCGTCGCCGGCCCCCGTGACTCCTCCGCCGAGCACCACGAGCGACGGGTTGAAGATGTTCACGATGCTCGCCAGCATCTCGCCGATGTGCTGCCCGACGCTTGCCAGCAGTACCACACAGAAGGCATCACCCTGTTGGGCGCCGTTCGCGACGTCGACGGCCGAAAGTTCGCGTCCGTCGCGGGTGAGCGCTGCGAGATATGGGCTGGTGCCGTCAGCGGCTGCGGCCTGTGCGTCGCGGGCGATCGCAGCACCACCCGCGACTGCTTCGAGGCAGCCGCGGTTGCCGCACCGGCACATGACGTCATGGTGTCGTCCGACAACGGCCACGTGGCCGATGTCGCCGGCACTGCCCTGTGCACCACGATGCAGCGCGCCCTCGGAGATCAGCCCGGCGCCGATGCCCGTACCGATCTTGACGACCACGACGTTGCGGTCATTGCGCGCCGCGCCGCTCCATAACTCACCGAGCGCCATCACGTTGACATCGTTGTCGACCCACACGGGTGCGTCGAATTCTTGTGCGAGATGCTCGCGCACGGGGTAGGCGTCCCAGCCGGGCATGATCGGCGGTGAGGACGGCCGGCCGGTGGCGAACTCGACCGGCCCTGGCAGTCCGATACCGACGCCCCACAACGACGGTATGCCACCTTCGAGCTTGGCCCCGAGACCCCGGAACAATTCGCCGACGCGCGCGAGACTCGGCTCGGGTCCGACCTCGATCTGCCACGGTTCCTCGGAGCTCGCGAGTAGGTTGCCGCTCAGATCGGTCGCGCAGACCGTCAGGCTGGTCGCGCCGAATTCTGCCCCGAGGACGATGCCGATCTCCGACCGGAAACGCACCTCGCGCGGACTCCGTCCGCCGTTGCTCGGTCCGAGGGCACCCTCGGTGACGAGACCCAAATCGATCAGGTCGTCGAGGCGGCGCGAGACGGCGGTCCGGCCGAGATTCGTGCGAGCACTGATCGTCGCACGCGTGCGGGCAACACCCGAGCGAACGACATGCAGCACCAGCGCGAGGTCACCCCGATCGTCGGCGCGGCGATCGTCGAGCGTTGGCATGGCGGGGCTCCCTTCTGTGCTCGTGGCGGTGAGTTCACCATAACGCGTGCGGTCCCTTCTGTGCATTGCCTCTTGACTTTTGTTTGCAATAAGCATAAGTTACGTCCTGACAACCTGAAGCGGGTTGCCATGTGCCAGGGGAGACGGATGATGCGCTTGGGTTACTCGACGATCACGTGGGGAGGCGTGGTGGGTGACGCTGTCGGCGTCACCAGCGTGAAGGACCTCTTCTACCGCGCGAACGGTTCGATGGAACGTGCAATCGCGGACATCGCCGCAGAGGGTTACGAGGGCGTCGAGATGTTCGACGGCAACGTCAACGACTACGCCGACCGTCCCGACGATCTGCGTCGGGTGCTCGACGACAACGGGATCGTGCTCGTCAGCGTGTACACCGGCGCGAACTTCATCTACGACGAAATCCTGCCCGAGGAGCTGAGCCGGACCGAACGCGCCGCAGACCTCGCGAGCCGGTTCGGCGCAGAGGCGCTGGTGGTCGGCGGCGGCGCACGGCGCGCCAGCGGCACCCAGCCGACGGACTACGACAAGCTGGCACTCGCGCTCGACAAGGTGGCCGACCTCGCCGAGGCGCGCGGACTGCACGCGTGCTATCACCCTCATCTGTCCACCATTGTCGAAAACCCCGACGAGCTCGAGACACTGATGCAGCGCACGCGCATCGGCTTCTGCCCCGACACGGCCCACCTGCTCGCCGGCGGGGGCGACCCCGCCGCGCTCATCCGCCGGTACCCCGATCGGGTGCGCCACGTACACCTCAAAGATTTCCGCGCTGACCCGTTCGGCTTCTTGCCGCTCGGTCAGGGCTCGATCGATTTCTCCGACGTCATCGCCGCCGTCCGCGAGATCGGTTACGACCGCTGGCTGATCGTCGAGCTCGACTCCTACGAGGGTGACCCTCGCGAGGCGGCACGGATCAGCAAGGCGGCACTCGCCCGGCTGCTCGCCTGAGGCCGGCGCGAGCCGGCAGCAACAACCTGTTCCACCGCCCTACGTACAACGATCAACCAATTCTTCAACCGTCCCCGAAAGGACTTCACCCATGAAGCGCATCCGTTACCTGATGACCGCCATCGTGGCCGTCGCGGCGCTCGCCGCCTGCGGCTCCACTAAATCGTCGACCTCGGCCAAAACCAGCGCCGCCAGCACTGCCGCCAGCACTGCCGGCAGCACGGGCGGCACTAGCTCGGGCGGCAAGTGCGACGCCGCAACGCTGGCAAAGATCAACGCCGCGATCACCGCCGCGACATCGAAGTCGCAGAGCACCGGCCCGAACGGCGAGACGGCCAAGCCAGCGAGTGATGTGTCGCTGACCGACGCCGAGGTCGCCAAGGTCAAGGGCATGAAGGCGACCGCGGCAATCGTGTTCCACACCAAGGCATCCGACTGGTCGACGGCGCAGGAGGCCGGTCTACGTGCGCAGTTCACCAAACTCGGCATCGAAGTGATCGCTGTCACCGACGCCGGCTTCAAGGCCGACCAGCAGATCACCGACATCCAGACCGTGATGGCGAAGAAGCCATCGATCATGGTGTCGATCCCGGCGGATGCAGCCGCGACCGCTGCCGCATACAAGGCCGTCGCCGACGCGGGC
>JANMCE010000272.1:0-17091 GCA_031360915.1 Actinomycetes bacterium
GAGACGACCGAGGCGAGTGGCGTTCCACGGGGTGTCGGGCGCGGCCTTGAGAATGGTCGAGTTTCCCGTAGCGAGAACTTGGGCGATCTTGTTGATCGTCACTTCGAACGGATAGTTCCACGGCACGATCGAGCCAACGACTCCCATGGCTTCCTTCCAGATGGCACGCTTTGACGGCACGCCCATCGGCGCGGCATCGGGCATCTCGCGGTGCCATGGAAAGGTGTCAATCTGCTCGGCCGGCCACGTGAGGGCTTCAGACTGCGGGCCGTCGAGCTGCGCCATATAGGTCAGCATGCGAGGCGTACCGACCTCAGCGATCAGCTCCTCGCGCAGCTGCTCTTTCTCGGACTCGATGGCATCATGCAGCTGCAGCAGGCAGCGCTTGCGCAGCGCATGATTGGTCGACCAGTCGGTGGTGTCGAAGGCTCGGCGAGCGGCGGCAATGGCCCGTTCCATATCCTCAGGGCCGGCGTCGGCAACCTGCCCGAGCACCTCTTCGTTGGCCGGATTGATATTGTCGAACCGCTTGCCTGAAGCTGCTTCGACAAGCTCACCATCGATGAGCATGCGAACTTCACCTGTGTACCCAGCCGTTTCGGCCATGACAAACCCCCAAGGTCGTTGTTGGGGCGATGGTACCGCAATCTGACGTTCGCGTCACCGCCGAGGGAGTTGGTCTCGCCGATGGTGTGAACCGCCCGATACGGTCTCGCCCATGACGCAACTTAAGGCGGATTCGGAACAGACTTCGGTCGTGGGTCGGCAGCGAGAGCTGCGGTTGGTTACCGCCGCGTTGGCGGCCGGGCGCGACCTGCTGTTGGAAGGGCCGCCGGGTACGAGCAAGACGACGCTGTTACGGATGATCACTGCCTCGTTCGGTGTCCCCCTGGTGTTCGTGGAGGGCAACGCTGATTTGACTACCACCCGTCTGGTTGGGCATCACGATCCGGCCGAGGCGTTGCAGCGTGGGTTTTCTGCGGAGACGTTCATCGAGGGGCCGCTGGTGCGGGCTATGCGCGGCGGCGGCTTTCTCTATATCGAGGAAGTGAACCGAGCGCCCGAGGACACGCTGAACGCGTTGCTTACGGCCATCGCCGAGCGGTCACTGACCATTCCACGTATGGGTGTCGTGACGGCCGCACGCGGTTTCCGCCTTGTGGCATCAATGAACCCGTTCGACAACATCGGCACGTCCCGCATCTCTTCCAGCGTCTATGACCGACTCTGCCGCGTCTCGGTCAGCTACCAGTCAGCGCTCGATGAGATGGAGATCGTGCGCCTACGGACGAGCGCCACTGAGAACGTGGTTGATGATTCCGTCGCGCTCACACGTCTGACGAGACGGCATCCGCTCGTGCGCCAGGGATCGAGTGTGCGTGGCGCGATCGACATGGCGTTGGTCGCCGAACAGCTCATCACCCTTGATCGTCCAGCTGATGAAAAGGCCTACGCTGCGACCATGCGCGACGCCATGCACGTCGCGCTGTCGGGTCGCATTCGCCTCGATGAGGCTGCCGGCGTGACACCCGAATCAGTGTTGGATGAACTGTGGGAGCAGCGCTATCTGCTCGGCAAGCGACGGGCCGAGCCGGGTTGAAGAGAGGCCGCCCTCGACGTGGCGGTCCAATTCATCACCGACGAGGACGCTGGCCGACCCCGTCGGGCGCGTCCAAAGGTGCTCGACACCGAGCCGTCGATCTATCGCCCGGGCGGGGCTCCTTCGTCGACGGTCGTCATCGCGGCCGACGACGGAACGGGCGGTGTGGCTGCGTCTTCGCCCCCGACCGGCGTTGGGTTCACCACCGAAATCGCCCGGAGTCGGCCGTTGGCTGACGTGCTCGGCGACGTTCGGGTCGACTCGAGGGTGGCGGATGAGGCCAGTCGTATCGCCGGGCTACTTTCGCTCCGCCGTCGCCGTGTCGAGGGTCGCAGCCGAGGCCGCTCCCGAGCTGTTTCGGCCCGTTACGACGGCAATGGCGACGATCTTGATCTCGACGCCACGCTCGATCTTTTGGCCGAACGACGGGAGTTCAGCGCCGAGGAGCTGACCGTCCGTCGACCAACCCAGAACCGTCGCTCGGTCGCGCTACTTGCCGACGTGTCGGGTTCGATGACTGGCGAGAAGGCGCTCGTCTGTGCCGCCGCCATCGGGGCGCTGACGAGCGAACTGGCCGATGATGAACTGACGGTCATCGCCTTCTGGTCTGACCTCGCCTTGCTGCGAACCAGGGCGTCCCGACTCGACCCCAAGGCAGTATTGAACGATTTGATGCGTATCGAGCCGCGCGGCCTTACCAACGTGCACGGAGCCATCGAACTGGCCAGCCGGGAACTCGCCCAATCGTCGCTGGAGCGTCGCTGCATTGTGGTGTTCTCCGACTGCGTCCACAACGCCGGCCCCGACCCCCGAAACGCCGCCCGAGCGGCGCCCACGACCCACGTGCTACTCGAACGCACCGGTGAACACGACGCCTGGCTCGCCCAACGAATAGCCCGCGCCGGCGGCGGCCGCTATCGCACCGTCACCGCTGTCCACGAAGTCGCTCCCGCCCTCGACGCTCTCCTCGGCCCCTAACGACCCATTGTTGCCCGGTTGGACTGCTCACCCATTTCGGCACATTCCGCCATGTCATAGCGGCAAGCGAGGGGAAGGCTTGAATGGCAGAACGTCTTCATGCCAGCTCTGCTGATCCGACGATTGATGTCGTCGACTGCGACCCCGATCGTCGGCTACGGGTCCGGTTTGGTGTCGGTGAGGTGTGGGTCGGGCCGTTCGCTGGCGGATGTTTTGCTTTGGTTCATCAGGTTTAACGACAAGTCACAGTTCACATGCGCCGGGGAATGAACATGCCCCTACGGTCAGGGGCGACTTAGAGATGGCGGGACAGCCATTCGGCGATGTCGTTGTTGGCTCGGATGGACACGGATGCGGTGGGCATCAGGTCGTTGAAACCGTGGGGCGCTCCGGCGTAGATGTGGAATTCGGTGGGGACTCCGGCGTGACGCAGGCGGGTGGCGTAGTCGGTGTCTTCGTCGGCGAATCCGTCGAGCGCTCCGACGATGATCATGGTCGGGGGTAGGTCGGCGAGGTTCGTTTCGCGGGACGCGGCGGCGTAGCTGGGAACATCGGCCGTGCCCTTGCGATCGCCGAGGTAGGCCGACCAGCCGTAGGCGTTCGCAGCGGGTGGCCACACGAGTTCGTCGCGCTGGCTGGAAACGGTGACCTGGCGATCATCGATCATCGGATAGACAAGCAGCTGGAAAGAAACGGAGTACTCCCCCTGGTCGCGGGCGCGTAGCGCGAGGCTCGCGGCGAGGCCGCCCCCCGCACTGGCACCACCGATGCCGATACGAGTGGGGTCGACACCGAGTAGCTCGGCGTTCTTGTGCACCCACGCCAGCCCGGCGTAGCAGTCATCCAACGGGCCCGGGTACGGCGTCTCGGGCGCGAGGCGATACTCGACGGAGACGCCGATACACCCGAGTTCTAGGCACCACCGGTTGAAGTCGCTGTCAGCCATCTCGTAGCCGCCCAGTACAAGACCCCCGCCGTGCATCCAATAGAGGCAAGGCATTGCATCGGTCGCTCCGGTCGGGCGATACACACGGACCCTGACGCCCTCGGTTCCGACGATGTCGTGATCCTCACGGGAAACGCCGTCGGCCACAGGAACGGGCGGCGCAGCAGCGAACCCGGCCCGAAGCGCCCCGACCGATTCGTGCGACAAGCTCCCGAGCGCAGCGCCAATGTCGAATGGCATGGCGGCGAGCGCCTCAGCAATCTCCGGGTGGACAAGGGCGTGCATATCGGGGCTCACTGTCATGCTGGCATTCTGCCAGAGCAAGAACGGTCTCGTTCGCACGGTCGGTTTCGCCGAGGCGCGGTAGTATCTGACATTGTCGTCACCTGGGGTTTCGACGGGGTGTTTGGGGGCCGCATGAGCACGATGGCAGTAGGAGACGACCTTGCCGGTCGGCGCGCCCTCGTGACCGGCTCGGGACAAGGGGTGGGTGCGGCGATCGCCGCTGCATTGGCCGCGGCGGGCGCAATGGTCGCGGTGAACGACATCTCCGTCGACCGGGCGGAAGCTCAGGCCGCCGTCATTCGTGATGCTGGCGGCAGTGCGTTTGCTCTGCCGTTTGATGTCACTGATTTCGCTCAGGTCACCGACGCAATGGCAGAGCACGGTCCGTTTGAGATCGTGGTGAACAACGCTGGCAATGCGGGTGTCGGCAACTGGCCGGGCATGGTGCCGTTCGCTCAGACGTCGCCGGCGGATTGGGCCCCGTTCCTCAACGTCAACCTCTACGGCGTCATGCACTGCGTGCGGGCCGCGTTGCCGGGGATGATCTCTGCGGGCTGGGGTCGGGTGGTCACCATCATTTCTGACGCAGGTCGCGTGGGCGAGGCGAACATGGCGGCCTACGCTGCCGCCAAGGCGGGTGCTGCCGGGCTCACCCGCGCCGTGTCCAAAGAGGTCGGCCGTCACGGCGTCACCGCGAATATCGTGTCGCTCGGCACCATGCGAACGCCCCTCACCGAGGCATCGTGGGCTGGCGACGACCCGCCCGACCCCGCCAGGTTGCGTGGCTACGCAATCCGCCGCCCAGGCCTGCCCGAAGATGTCGCGTCTCTGGTGGCCTATCTGACGTCGACCGGCGCCTCATGGATTACTGGGCAGACGATTCCGCTCAACGGCGGCTACTCGGTGGCGCAATGATGCACGCACGACTTCCCCTAGCCGCTCCGCTCAATGCGAGGATTTCCCAATGACCGGTTGCCCTGTTGCTCATGGTTATGACCCGCTCGAACCCGACACGGTACTCGACCCGTACCCCGTGTTCAACGCGCTCCGGGAGGCAGGCCCGGTCCTCTACATGGACGGCCTCGACCACTACATCATCACCCGCTTCGACGATATCGAGAAGGTGCTGCTCGACCGTGAAACCTGGTCGGCATCGAACGCATCTTCGCCGCTGATCGCTCCCTGTGCCGCCGCCCAGGCCGTCTTGTCGGCTGGCTACCACCGAGTGCCGACCCTCAACAATGCCGACGCGCCCCGCCACGCGCCTATGCGCAAATCGGTGCTCACCACCATGACGCCGCGTCGGCTCAACGCACTTGAACCCGAGCTTCGGGCCTATGCCGAGAACCTCATCCGTGGCTTCATGGATGAACCGATCATCGACGTTGTCGATCGCCTCGCCTTCCCTTTTCCCGGCTTCGCCGCGTTTACGTTGCTCGGCTTCCCGCCCGAAGACACTGACATGTTGAAGGACTGGAGCGCCAAGCGGGTGCTGCTCACCTATGGCCGTCTCAGCGATGAGGAACAGGTCGAGATCGCGGAAATCATCGTGTCGTTCTGGGAGTACGTCGTCGATCACGTAGCCGCTCGCCGTCTCGTTCGGGCCAATGATCTCACGTCGGATCTGCTCGATCTCTCCGACAGGTCGCCGCACATGTTGAACGACTTCGACATCGTGAACATGGTCTATTCCATGGCGTTGGCCGGGCATGAGACGACGTGCAACACCATCGGCAACGGCCTTCGGGCACTCCTCGAGAATCGTGACCAGTGGGCACGACTCGTGGCGGACCCGAGCTTGATCCCGAACGCGGTGGAGGAGATTTTGCGCTACGACGGCCCCGTGCTGAACCACCGCCGCATCGCGAAAGTTGCGACGACCGTTGGTGGCGTGGACATCCCTGCGGGTGGCAAGGTCATGCTGTGCTTCGCCTCGGCGGCCCACGACCCCGACCAATTCGACAGCCCCGAGTCGTTCGACGTAGGCCGGGAGGACGCTGAGCTTCACATGGCCTTCGGCAAAGGCCCGCATTTCTGCCTTGGCGCGCCGCTCGGTCGCCTTGAGGTGCGCATCGTGCTCGAACTGCTGACCTCGCTCGCACCTGACCTAGAGATAGTGCCCAACCAGACCTTTGAGTACAGCCCGAACGCACTCTTCCGAGGCATGAAAGCTCTCATGATCGCGCCCCGAGGCCTGGCCGTCGCGAGCAGTCGTGGCTGACGAACCCAACGTCGACGAAGTCGCCTTTCGAGCAACGCAAAAGCTCATCCGCCTTACCGCGTTACGGGGCACGCCGGTCGAAGGCGACGGTTGCGCTAACTGCTACTACTACCTCGAACCGGGCGAACCCATGTCGTTCTGCTGGCAAGAGAAGTTTCAACTTCTCGTCGCCTCCACCTGGTGGTGCCAACACTGGGAAGTCACCCCCGACGACTGACCGCACAGTTGTAGTGATATCATGCGATAACAGGAGGTGTGATCATGACCGATATCTTGATTCGCGAGGTGCCCGATGATGTCGTTGCCGCTATCGATACGAAGGCGCAGCGGGCAGGCCTGTCGCGTACCGAGTACCTGCGGCGGGCCCTTGCTCGCGAGCGAAGCGACGAACAGAGCGACGTGACAGTCCAAGATCTCGCCCAGTTTGCTGCGACCTTTGCGGATCTTGACGATCCAGAGGCGATGGGGTCGGCCTGGTCTTGACAACCTGGCTCATCGACAAGTCGGCGCTTGTGCGCCTCGCCCAGAGCCCCGACGCACAGGAGTGGGCCTCCCGAATTCAGCGAGGCCTTGTACGCATTAGTACGGTCACGCGACTAGAGATCGGGTTCTCTGCTCGCACGGCCGACGAGTTGCGATCGAGTAACCAGAAGGCACCATTGGCCTCGATGCCCGTGGAGTATCTGACTCCTTTGATTGAGGATCGCGCCGTCGCCGTTCAGCTCATTCTGGCCGACCGAGGGCAGCATCGCGCACCGTCGATTCCTGACCTGTTGATCGCGGCTACGGCCGAATTGGCTCAACTCACTGTGCTGCATGTCGACAAGGATTTCGATCTCATCGCAGACATCACTGGTCAGGCCACCGACCGACTGCGCCTCGATTGACCGGATGCTGCTGGTGCTATTTGGGGTCGCGGGGGAGGCCTAGGGCGCGCTCGGCGATGACGTTGCGTTGGATCTCGTCTGTGCCGCCACCGAGGGAGACGCCTGGGGTGGAGAGGGCGGCGTATTGAACTTCGCCACCGCTGGCGGCATCATCGCCCAGGATCATGCCGCCGGCACCGACGATGCGTAGGCCGAGGTCACGCGAGGTGCGAGCGATGCCGGACAACGCGATCTTGGCCGTGGAAGATTCGGGACCGGGCGCCTTGCCGGCGGCCATGCTGTCCCGGGTGCGCAGATTGGTGAGCCGATAAACCTCGGATTGGATGTGGTAGCGCACCAGAGCATCACGCAGCATCGGGTCTGCGCTGGCTCCGGTCTGCTGGGCGAGGCGGATGAGTGTCTTCGCCGAATTGATCATCGGCTTGGCCCGCTTGGTGGCCGCGGCTTTCGCTTCGGCAAGTACGTCGCCGACAACGCGGTCGAGGTTGCCTGACACCGAGCCGGGCGTAGCGACCAGCATGCCTCGCGCTCCACCGGAGGCGGCCATACGTCGCTCGTGGCCGAGCACGCTGCCAGCCACTCGCCAGCCGCCGTCGATCTTGCCAACGACATCGTCAAGGGTGACCCGGGCTTCGGTGAGGAAGACCTCGCAGAAGTGGGCACCACCGTTCATGGTCTTCAGCGGGCGGGCCTCGACACCGGGTTGGCGCATGTCAATACGGAAGAAGGTCAACCCGGTATGCTTCGGGACGTCGGGATTGGTGCGGGCGAGCAGCATGCCGAAGTCGGCGAAGTTCGCCACCGAGTTCCACACCTTCTGCCCGGTCACGATGAAGGCGTCACCATCCCGTACCGCTTTGGTCTGCACCCCAGCTAGATCGGACCCGAATTCGGGCTCACTGAACAGCTGGCACCACAACTCCTCACCGTTCGCGATACGACGCAGCGGCGCGATTTGCTCAGGCGATCCGTGCTCAATGATGGTGGGCGCGGCCATGAACGGGCCCATTCCGACCGGGGGAGCGATCACGCCCCGCTTGGCCAACGTGTCGCTGATAAGGCGGGTTGTGGCGCTGTTCGCCTTCAAGCCGCCGAGACCGACGGGCCATGCCGGCTGGGAATAGCCGGCCACGGTAAGACGCTCCCACCACTCCCGCAGGGTGATGGTGGTATCCCAATTTTGGTCGAGCCAGTCGTTGATCTCGGCGGCAGTGACGGCCATGTTGTTGGTTAGATCCGCTCGATGATGATGGCCGGAGCCATACCGCCGGCGGCGCACATGGTGACCAGGCCGTAGCGGCCGCCGGTGCGCTCGAGCTCATCGAGAATGGTGCCGATGAGCACCGCGCCGGTGGCACCGATCGGGTGGCCGAGCGCCATGGCTCCACCGTTCACGTTGATCTTGTCGCGGTCGATGTTGAGGTCACGGATGAACTTCTCGGTGACGACGGAGAACGCCTCGTTGACCTCGAACAGGTCGATGTCGTCGACGGTAAGGCCAGCCTTGGCCAACGCTTTGCGAGCGGCCGGAACCGGAGCGTTGAGCATCAAGGTGGGGTCATCGCCGACGTTGGCCATGGCGATAACTCGGGCACGCGGCTTCCAACCGTGAGCGTTGGCGTAGGTCGGGCTCGCCAGCAGGATGGCCGCCGCTCCGTCGACGACACCAGACGAGTTGCCGGCATGGTGCATGTGCTCGATCACCAGATCGGGATAGACACGGGCGATCATCTGGCGGAACGTGGTGCCCGCGCCGTCCAGCGGGAAGTCGGCAATGGCGTTGAATGACGGTGCCAGAGCGGCTAGGGAGTCGGCCGTCGTGTTCGGGCGGGGGAACTCCTCATGATCGAGCGCGAGGGTGCCGTCATCCTTGAAGACAGGTATGAGGCTGCGTTCGAAGCGGCCTTCCTTGATGGCGACTGCGGCGCGGGCCTGCGACAGTGCGGCGAGCTCATCGAGGGCGCGGCGGGTGATGCCCTCCATTGAGGCAATAGCGTCGGCGGCGACACCCTGATGCGGTTGCGGATAACGGGCAGCCAGATGCTCATTGCCGGAACCGAGAGTCTGGGCCTCGGCGTTGGCGGCTTTGTTGAAGGCGTACGACGACATCATTTCAGCTCCACCGGCGATGACCAGGTCCTCCATGCCAGCCATGACCTGCGCGGCCGCGAAGTTGGTGGCAGTAATGCCTGATCCGCAGAATCGGTCGAGGGTGACGCCACTGGCCAGCATCGAGAAACCGGCATCAAGAGCCGACATGCGGGCGATGTCACCACCCTGGGTTCCGATCTGGGTGCTCGTCCCAAAGATCACATCATCGACGTCGGCCGTGTTGATGTTGTTGCGCTCAACGAGCGCCGACAACACCGCCGCACCCAGCCGTTGCGGATGCATGTCAGCGAGTGCCCCCTTGCCTATCTTGCCCACGCCACGAGGCGTACGACAGGCGTCAATAATCCAGGCTTCGGTCATGGGTAGCTCCTTTTGGACGTGCTAACTCAAATATAGGTCAATATTTCCTCGTCGGGCGAAGCACCTGAGACGTCTTACTGCTGGTCCGGTTGGGCGAGGAAGAGGGCGTCTACGGCCTGGATGCCGGTGTCGGTGATTATAAGGGGGTTGATGTCGACGGAGCCGAGCCAGGCGCGGTGGGTGTCCCACAGGCGGTTGAGGCCGCGCAGGGTGTCTTCGACGGCGGCTAGTGGCCAGCGCTTCTGGCCGCGGAGGCGGGCGAAAGCGGCGTCGCCGGCGACTTCATTTGCGAGGGTATGTATGGCGTCTTCGTCGAGGGGTAGGAAGCGGCCGGCGATTCCTCCGGCGACCTCGACCAGCACGCCACCTCGGCCGAGCAGCGCCACCGCGCCGAGGTCGGATTGGCATTGCAGGCCGCAGAACGCTTCACCAATACCTCGCACCATGGCTTGCACAGCGACGGCGTCGCAAACGCCGTGCGCCGCGGCGATGGCACGCATTTCGGCCACTGCGGCGGGCAGGCTGGCGCGTGAAACGTCGAGGCGCACCGCATCCAGTTCGGTACGGTGGGGCACGTCGGCCAGCTTCACGACGAGTCGGTCGCCCATCGCGTCAAGTGCGGGGTCGTCGACCGTGTCGCCGGTGAGCACGACATAAGGCGCGACGCCGATGCCGGCTTCGGTCAGCAGGCGCATGGCATCGGAGAACCCGACGATGCGGCCGGCGTCGGTGTCGATGAAGGTCGGGACCAGCATGGCAGGCGAACCCTCGGGAGCGGGCCGGATGCCGCGAACAGGAGCGGTGAGGAACTGGTTCTGGGCGTCGACGGCGCGGTAGAGCGACTCCACCCCGCGAGTGAAGCGCAGGCCTTGCGCTCGCCAACCCTCGACCCAGGCGCCGGTAGTGGTGGCTTCAAGCGGGGTGACGACAAAGGGAATGTCTGTCTTCGCTGCGGCGGTGGCGTAGGGGGCGAGCAGGGTTTTGCTCCAGCCCTCGTCCCCGGTGCCCGTCCACCATGCGAGGCTGAGTAGGTCAACCGCGCTGGCGTATTTGTCGAAGACCTCGATCATGAGATCGGCCTTCGTCATCACGAAGCCGGTCAGATCGAGCGGGTTCACGGTATCGCCCGGGACTCGCTCGCGCACCCAGGCATCCAACTCGGGAAGCGGTGGCAGCGGCGCACCGATTTCATCGGCGATGTCCGTCGCCAGAGCCGCTACGCCGCCCGATGAGGTGATCATTCCTATTCGGTGTATGGGCTTGCGTTCGCCAACGGGGATTTGCGCGAGCAGTTGGGCGCGGTCGAGTAGATCGTCGATATCGCGGGCTTTGATGACACCATGCTCGCGAAAGGCCAAGTCATAGATCCACGCCGCGTCGGCAATCGCTCCGGTGTGGGATTGCAAGATGCTGCGGGCCCGGTCGGTGCGGCCCAGCTTCAGGGCGATGACCGGCTTGCCTTTCGCTCGGGCGGCCGCAACCGACTCGAAGAAGGCGTCTGGGCGACGGATGGTTTCAATGACGAGACAAATGACCGTGGTGCGCTCGTCGTCGGCCAGCACGGAGACGTAATCGGCGAGATCGCAGACCGCCTCGTTACCGGATGACACCCCGATCGATACACCCAGCTGCCGTTCCCCCGCTGCAGCGAGTGCCGAGCGGACGAGGAAGCCTGATTGCGATACGACCGCTACGCCGCCAGCCGGAAGATCCAAGCGGCCACCGGTGAACAGGTTGATGCCGAGAGGCACGTTTTTGAAGCCGCTGCAGTTTGGCCCGACGACGGCCAAACCGCCCGCAGTCGCAGCGGCCTGTAACCGAGCCTGCAGGGACGTGCCCGCGTCACCCGCCTCGATGAAACCAGCTGCCGCGACGATCACACCTCCGCAGCCAAGCGCGCCCGCCTCGTTGAGGACGTCGATCGAGCGCTCGGCATTGACGAGGCTCAGCACCGCATCGACCGGTTGGCCGTAGGCAGCCAGACTGGGCGAGACGGGCAGGCCATAGAGCGTGTCTCGATTCGGGTTGATGAGCACGACCTCGTGGCCCGCCTCCAACATGGGCAAGATCGCGTTGTTCGACATCCCCAAGGACTCGTTCGCACCGACGACGGCGACGGTGGCAGGGGAAAGCAGACGGGCAAGTTGAGTGCGAATTTGAGTCATGCCGGCACCTGCAGTCCGCGGTGGGCGAGATAGTCGGGGGAGAGTGGCGGTTCGGCGATGCCGAGGCGGCGGGCCAACATTTGTGTGACCGCGTTGTCGTGCCCCATGCGTGTGTCGGCCGCGGCGAGACCGCGCTCGACCCGAAAGTCGCTTTGGCGGATGAGGGTGGTGGCCATGAACACTTCTTCCATCAGCTCAAAGTAGGCGAGGTCGGTCACTGTTCGGCCTGACCGGGCCTCGTACTCGGCGATCGTCGTTGCCCGATTGGGCCAACCGGGCAGTGGTGCAATGCCGCTGGCCGTGGTCATGAAGTCGTCGAAGAACAGCCAGTGGGCTAGGTCGATGGCCGGAGAGCCGACGGTGGCCACCTCCCAGTCGATGACGGCGGCGACCCGATTATCCATCCCAAAGATCATGTTGCCAACCCGAGCGTCGCCCCACACCAGTACCGGGTCGGTGGTGGCAACTGAGGGGAGACCGATCACGAGGCGAGCGATACCGGCGTCGGTTATGGGGTAGCGGCGGCCCTGCGTCGTCCAGCGATACCAATCGACCAACCGCTCGACATGGCGCTGCAACAAACCGCTCGCATCCAGACCGTCGAGCAGGAAGTCGTGATACGACGGCCAGTCGGTGCAATGGACGGCAACGAGCGCATCCATCGCCGAATTCCACAGGGTCTGGCGCTCGACCGTTGTCAGCTCGGTCAGCCACCCCACCCGGTGGATCGAGGGGCGGGCCAGTGGTACCCGGCCGGCCACCTGTCGCATCACGAAGAACGCTCGGCCAAGCACGCCGCGATCAGACTCCGTACCGATGACCTGCGGCACGGGCGCGGTGCCAGCTGCATAGACACTGTCGATGATTCGACCCTCACGCACTACGTCCGCGGCCAGGAAAATCTGTTGCCCGCTTGGTTGCAGCCGGGCTACCAGCTTCGCTCGGCGACGGGTACGTCCGTCATGCCATACGGCGTCGAACAGCAGTGTTTCATTCGACTGCCCAGCCGCCGGTCGGCTGACCTCCGAAATCGTCAGGTCGTTGATGGCGTCGGCGCCCATACGGCCAAGGGCGATTGCGAGCCAGTCGCGGAATTTGGGTGTGTCGAGTTCGATCTCGCTCATCGGACGACCTCGCCGGAGAAGGCGGCCACGAGTCCACCGAGGTGTTGGGCGGTGGAGCCATGGAGAATGACTTCATCCGCTCCCGCGTCAAGGTAGCGGTGCAAGACGGCTGCACACTCGGCTGCGGTGCCCCAGGCGGAGGATGACGACAGCCAACCATCGGGCATGGTCTGGCTCAGTTCGACCAAGGTCGGGCGGGGGAGATGCTTGTCGGCCGTCTTGTCGCCGAGGGCGACCAGGGTGGGGTGGGAGCGATAGCGGGCCAAGTCATCCGCGCTCCACTGGTTGGCAGCCACGATGGAATCCCCAAGCCCGCGAACGTGGAAATAGCCTGCAGCCCGAGCGCCGATGGCGAGTCCGGTCTGCTCGTCGGTTCGATCGGGAGCAGCGACAACGGTCGCCACGCAGCGCACCGATGCCGGGTCCTTCCCTGCTCGTTCGGCAGCAGAGCGCATCCCCGCCGACGCCCGTCCCACGGCTTCGGGCGTCAGAAACGGATGCAAGATCACGCCGTCGAAGGCCGCACCCGCCACCTCGACAGTCCGCGGCCCAACCGCGGCCAGCAACATTGGTGGTGGTGGCTGGTTCGGGCGTTGCGGCAGGCGCAGCAGCGGGAATCGCCCGGCCGGCCCGTCGTAGGTAACGGTCTCGCCCGCCCAGAGTCGGCGCAAAATGTCGGCGGTATCGGCCAACGATGCGAGCGTCGGTGACGGCACGCCGTAGGCATTCCACCGCCACATGGCCGAGCGACCAAGGCCGAGCACGAACCGGCCGCCACTGATGGCCTGCAACGTTTGGCCCATCGAGGCCAGCACCATGGGGTGACGTAACCCCGGATGAGTGACGCCCGCGGCAATGGCCACACGCGACGTCAGCACGCTGAGCGCGCCAGCGAGGCTGGGTAGGTCCTTGGTGTCGTAGCGCTCGCCGAGCCAGATCGTGCCCAGGCCGAGGGCTTCGGCGGCTCGGGCCTCCTCGAACGCGGCGGTCGGGTCGCTGACACCCCCGGGCAGCACGTAACACCCGAGTGGTCGCGGGGTCTGCCTCGGTTGACTGTTGGTGTCGCGGACGGCCGACATGAAACCCCTCGTTCTGTCGCTTCCGGGTTGCGAGCCTACCTGACACGAGTGTCAGATCAGAGAACTGGCTTGGGCTAGATGGCAGAGTGAGGTCATGGAACTCGACGAAGTGATCTACGAGCGTGTCGGCGACGTCGGGGTTATCACGCTCAACCGGCCGGAGATGCTAAATGCCATCTCCGGCCGGGTCGGCGGCACCAGAGACCAGATCATCTACGCCCTCGCTCTCGCCGAGGATGACGCTGAGGTTGGCGCGGTGGTGCTGCGTGGCGCCGGCCGGGCTTTCTGCGGCGGCGGTGACCTCACCGGCAACGCTCGACGGGATCGTTCCATCGACGACTTGCACTTCGCCGAATCCGCCGCTGTCTTTCACGGTCGACTGTCCCGCAGTCGGGTGCCGGTGATCGCCGCGGTGCACGGCCACTGCCTCGGCGCCGGATTGTTGTTGGCCGCCGCATGTGACTTGGTGATCGCCGCAAAGGGTGCAGCGTTCGGCTTTCCCGAAGGTCGCCTCGGCCTCATTGGTGCTAGCGCGCTGGTACCGGTCGTCGGTCGACAGTGGGCCAAGTTTCTCACCCTCACTGGCGAATCGATCACGGCGTCGGCCGCCCGCGAGATCGGTCTCGTACTCACCGTCGAACCCGATGACACCGTCTACGACCGCGCCCTTGACCTGGCAGCCCGCATCGCCCGCATGCCCCGCCACGGGGTCGAGCTCAACCGCCGCGCCATCGACGCCGTAGCCGACGCGTCCGGAGAAGCCGTCGCTCGGATCGCGGCTCTAGCGCATGACACGATCACCCTCAGCATGGCCGCCCACGCCACCGCCCCCGACGGCCGCACCTTCCGCTCCATTATCGAGTCCGACGGCATGCCCGGCCTCAAGTCCGCCCGTTCTGCCCAATACACCGACCCCTGGCTGACCCAGTAGCCGCGGCTACGTCGAGGTGGGGTACCTGGTTGACAGGGCGGAAGGTGGCGCTCGCGGTGGCGATGATGCGGCCGCGGTTGCCGTCATCGGTGAGGGTCGCTTCGACGCCTATGCGGCTGCCGGTCGGATTCACGACCGTGGCGTTAGCGACGAAGGGGCCGACGTAGCCGGGTTTGACCATCAGCACGGTGTAACCCTCCAGTTGGAAGTCGGCGGAGCCGGTCGCAGCCAAGAGTTCATCCATAGCTGCGGCTTCGAGGGCGACATTGATCGCGCCCTGATGTAACGCCGAGTGAGGCGAAGCCAACTCCGGAGTTACCTTGTCGATCTGCAAGGTTCCGAACGGGTTTCGTACCACGCCGAAGACATCGCGAAGCTGCGGCAGATCAGGGGAGTCCGCCACATCGTTGACCGGATTGTCGACCTCGAAGAAGCCAGGCGGCACGTCGCCGAGGCTGACCCCGCTTCCGGTGGTGATGGCGATGACTCGATCGTGATTGTCGGCATCAACAACACGGGCCCGGCTGAATCCCATCTGGCGGCCGAACGAGATGACATCGCGGATCACGAAGAGCCGCTTCACGTCGTGGCCCGGGTCCAGAACCTCATAGGTCATGGTCACTGGGGCCGGAACACACTCGTCGTCGCGCCAGTACGGCTCGGGGCAAAGGATGCACAGGGGGGCGGCCATGATGCCGCCGGTCGAGTTGCGCATGTCGTGGCGCAGCGGCATTGATTCCTCGGTGACGCCAACGTCGAGGAACGGCGTGCCCTTGCCGAGATAGGTGTAGCTGATCAGGGCTTGCCACGACTTTTCAAAGTGCTTCCAGTGCTCTTCCGGAGTCATGACCCGGATGTCGCCAAACGCCTCATTGCCCATACTGCGAACCTACCGGGTGTAGCGGGCGCGGAGTTCGCGTTTGAGGAGTTTGCCGGTGGGGAGGCGGGGGAGTTCGTCGACGAAATCGACGGTGACTGGGCATTTGTAGTGAGCCAGATGTTCACGGCAGTGGGCGATGATTTCGTCGGCCAGAGCCGGGCCAGCGGCGGTTGGGTCTGCGGGCAGGACGACGGCTTTGACCTCTTCGCCGAGGTCGTCGTTGGGTACCCCGATGACGGCGACATCGAGAATGGCCGTGTGCATCGTGAGCAGGTTCGCGGGTAGATGTTGACGCCGCCCGAAATGATCATGTGTGACACGCGATCGGTGAGGTAGAGATAACCTTCGGCATCGAGGTAGCCGATGTCGCCGAGGCCGCTCCAGCCACGGTCGTTGTACGCCCCAGCGGTCTTGGCTGGGTCGTTGTGGTACTCGAACGCGACGCCGCTCTCGAACCAGATCTGACCCGCTTCGCCGCTCGGCAGCTCGACGCCGTCGTCATCCAAGATATGCAGCGGGCCCAGCAGCGAACGCCCGACCGTGCCCGGGTGGGTGAGCCAATCTTGGGGGCCGACGTAGCAAAACCCGTTGCCCTCGCTCCCGGCGTAGAACTCGTGGACGACCGGACCCCACCACGCCAACATCTGCTGCTTCACTTCTACCGGACACGGTGCGGCCGCATGCACGACCATCTGCAGGCTCGATAGGTCATACCGAGCACGCACCTCGGCCGGGAGCTTCAGCAGCCGAACGAAGTGGGTCGGGACGAATTGAGCGTGGGTGATGCGGTGCTTCTCGATCAGCGCCAAGACCTGTTCGGGGTCGAACTTCTCCATGATGACGGCGGTACCTCCGAGCCGCTGGACTGACGTCGTCCATCCCAACGGCGCAGCGTGGTAGAGCGGGGCAGGGGAGAGGTAAACGGTGTTGGCGGTGAACCCGAACAGTTGCTGGATGAGGCCAGTCAGCGATCCACCGCCACTACCAAACGGCGCCCCATCGAGCGCCCGCATGATGCCCTTGGGACGCCCCGTAGTACCCGAGGAATAGAACATGTACATACCCTCGGTCTCGAGGGCGAGGGGCTCGGCCGGATAGCGAGCAATTTCTGACTCGTACGGTGCGAACCCATCCACCGGGCCGTCCATCGCCAAACGCGTGGTCGCCGAAGCCAGGTACGGCTCTAGCTGGGATGCAACGGACGCCAAGGCGGTCGAAGTAACGACGGCGGTCGCACCACAATCCTCGATGATGTAGCCAGACTCGGCGGGCGTGAGATGCCAGTTGATCGGTGTTGAATACAGCCCCGAACGCTGGGCCGCCCAATACACCTCGAAGTACCGAGGATGGTTCTCCAACAAGATCGCGATGTGATCGCCTGGGCGCAAACCTCGGTCATAAAACAGTTGCGCAAGTTGCTTCGACCGAGCGTCAATTTCCCGGTAGGTCACGGCGAGGTCGCAGGTGGCCATGATGACGGCCGGACGTTCATCACCGTTCGAAACGTAGTCACCAGGTTGCAT
>JANMCE010000286.1:0-4380 GCA_031360915.1 Actinomycetes bacterium
CGTTCTCGCTGCGCGCCACGGCGCGTTGCGCCTCTGGCAAGGTGCCGTAG
The DNA here is from genome assembly GCA_031360915.1 of Actinomycetes bacterium. Classification (GTDB taxonomy): domain Bacteria; phylum Actinomycetota; class Acidimicrobiia; order Acidimicrobiales; family Ilumatobacteraceae; genus JANMCE01. Next base: position 51 of record JANMCE010000286.1, read on the forward strand.
CGTCCGGGAACCTAGACGTACGGGTGTAGCAAGTCCCTCAGTGCGCCGGCTTTGGCTTTGACGGCTTCGCTGGAGGCTTCTTCGTCGACGATGGTATCGCTGAGACCGTTGGCAGACTCGACGATCTTCTTCCAGACGAGACTCTCGATGCCGAACGGCGGCACGTTGAGTGCCATGGTGTCGAGGTGGGTGGCGAGCGAGTCCATGGCGTCGCCGTCGTTGGGATCTTTGCGTAGCTGATCGGCAGCGAGAAACAACTCGCTCATCACTTCGGGAGACATGCCGGTGTCGGCATTTTCGTCACCGAATTCGGCGCTGTCGAGCAGATCATCGACCGTATCTTCATCGTCGGCGCGCACCACCAACACCATGCCGGCGTCACCTTCCCAGCGGTAGGGAATGCTGTTCGACAGGAGGCTCTGTTGGATGGTGGCGCGCTGGGCGTCGCTCCAGTCCTCGAGGTCGTAGGCGAGTTCGCCGACACCGGCTTCCTTCTGCAGGCCAGCACCCTTCTCGACGTCATCGAGGATGGTGTCGACGGCGGTCTCGTGTTCTTCCATGATTGCCAGGTCGGCGCCCACCCACTCGTGAGGGATACCGCTCTCGGCCATGGCCTGCGCGGCAGCGGCCTGCAGCTTCAAAGGCCACGTGCCAACCTCGTAGACGACGCGCTCGGGCTCGTCCTCACTGGAGGACTCCACCAGCTGCGCGCCGCAGTCGGAACAAGTGATGATCCAATCGGTGTATTCGGCTTCGCACGCCAGGCAGAACTTCATGGGACGTACCGTAGGACATGGCGGTCAAGGAACGCACAAACACGCTCCATTTCGTCAAGCGTCGTCTCTGCCTTGCGCCACCCGTGGCCTTCGCCGTCGTAGATGTGCAGCTCGGCAGCCGGACATGTCCGTGCGAATTGTTGCGACTGCGCGACCGGCACGACATGGTCGTCGGACCCGTGCAGGATGAGCGTTGGCGTGGCGATCCTGTCCGTCTTGTACAACGGGCTGCGCGCGTCGTAATGGGCGATCGCTTCCGGAAGGGGACCGACCAGACTGTCGGTGTAATGCGCCTCATAGCGATGCGTGACGTCGGCCAGCGCCACGAGATGGGTCACCGGGTAGAGCGCGACGCCCGCCAGGCAGAGATCGGGATGATCAGCCAGCACATTGAGGACCGTGAAGCCACCCGCCGAGCCGCCCATGAGCGCTATGCGATTAGACCAGCCCTGCTGTTTCGCATGCCGGATAGCAGCGGCCGTGTCGATCGTGTCGAGGTCGCCCCAACGCCCGGCCATCGCCTGCGTGTATGCCCGCCCATGGCCGGCTGAGCCACGATGGTCGGGCACCAGCACCGACCAGCCGCGATCGAGCCACCACGCGATACGCGGGTTGAACACCACCGGCCACTGATCCGTCGGACCGCCGTGAAGCCAGCAAATCATCGGCCGCTCGGCGAGCGGTTGACGAGGTCCGTAGAGGCGAGCATGCAACGTTGTGCCGTCGTCGGCCAGGAACGTTTCCAGCGACGGCTCCGGCAGATTTGCCGCCTCAAAGCCGACGACTGGTCCGTGGGCGAGCGAGCGACGCTCGTTGGTCGTGACGTCATAGGCGACGATCTGATGTGGTGTGCGACCTCCGCTGCGCACCCCAACGATGGTGTTGCCCTTCCAGTCGAGACCACCGTGATGGGCCTTGGCCACCCCGGTCACCTCGCCCGTTGCGAGCGTGATGATGCAGAGCCGACCAAACCCACCCTCATTGCGATTGAACGCGATCTGAGTACCGTCGGGCGACCAGGCGAAACTGTGTTGACCGGCCCCCAACGTCGGGCTGCCATGCTCGTGCGGCTCCGCTACGAGTGGCTGCTGTCCGGTGTGCGACGGGCCGAACACGTGCACATTGAGCCAGCCACTCTGGTCGGACAGATACGCGAGGTCGCTGCCCACTGGTGCGAAGCGTGGCTGCTGTATCTGCACGCCCGGTTCGCCCATGGCACCGGTCGGGCCCTCGCCCGTCGCCGGCGCGACGACCCAAGCGCTTTCGTCCCACGGCATATGCGGCACGTTCCATTCCTGCCACGCGATGAAACCACCGTCAGCCGACCATGTCGGGTCGAGGGCAAAGTCGTTGCTGCCGCTTGAGATGCGCCGCGGCCACTGGCCGTTGGTTGCAAGTGCAACGACTGCGATGTGGCGCTCATCCACGACGTATGCGACCTCGTTGCCGTCCGGCGACACGGCCGGCGCACTGGCGAGTTGATCGGCTGGTTGCGTCGTGATGCGCCGAGCAGGGCCGCCAAGAATCGGTTGGAGCCAAAGGTCACCGGCAGCCGCGTACACGACGGCCGAACTATCGGGCAGCCAGTTGAAGCAACCACCACCAAACGGCCGCGGACGCCCGGGGGATGGTGACGTCGTCAGAATGCGTTCCGCTCCCCCGCCGACCGGTACGACCACGATGGCCGACACGTCACCCCACGCCGACACGAACGCAACCAGTGCCCCATCCGGCGACAGTCTCGGTTCCCCAAGCGTTCGCCCGGCTGCGACCATCGGCGCGCTGATTGTCGACATTGAACGATGCTAACGCTCTACGGTGATCTCGCCCCTCGGAATCCTGTTGAGCAGCACAGACCGGGGCCGGACCAGTCAAGCCTTCCTGTCGTTCGCCCGACCGCGATACGGTGACCGGAATGAGCGGCCTGCAGATTCCTGACCGAAACCTTGCGCTCGAACTGGTGCGAGTCACTGAAGCTGCCGCCATGGCGGCATCGCGCTGGGTTGGGCGAGGTGACAAGAACGGTGTCGACCATGCCGCCGTTGAGGCCATGCGCACGGTGCTTTCCTCGGTAGCAATGGATGGCGTCGTTGTGATTGGCGAGGGCGAAAAAGACGAGGCGCCCATGCTCTACAACGGCGAACGGATCGGCGACGGCAGTCCCCCGCTTACCGATATCGCGGTTGACCCGATCGACGGCACATCACTCGCCGCTTTCGGCCGCGCTGGCGCCATTGCCGTCATAGCCGTGTCGGAACAGGGCACGATGTTCAACCCGGGTCCGTGTGTCTACATGGAGAAAATCATCGTTGGTCCCGACGCCGTTGGCTCGATCGACATCACCGCCAGCCCCACCCAGAACCTGCGTTGGATCGCCAAAGCCAAGCAGGAAAACGTGCGGGACCTCACCATCATGATCCTTGACCGCCCTCGCCACGACGCCCTCATCGCCGAAGTACGCGCCAGCGGCGCCCGGGTGAAGCTGATCTCTGACGGCGACATCATGGGCGGCATCGCGACGGCTTGGCGTGACGCGGGCGTTGACGCCCTGTTTGGTATCGGCGGCACACCTGAAGGCGTCACCACGGCGTGTGCGCTGAAATGCATGGGCGGCGAAATCCAGGGACGGCTCTATCCGAGGGACGACAACGAACGTCAAGCCGCCATCGACGCCGGGTACGACCTGGACAAGGTGCTCATGACCGATGATCTGGTATCGGGTGACAACTGCTTCTTCGCAGCCACCGGCGTGACCGACGGTGACCTGCTGCGCGGCGTGCGCTTTGAGCATGACTACTGCACGACCCAGTCCTTGGTGATGCGCTCCAAGAGCGGCACTGTACGCCTCGACAACGCCCGCCACCGGCTGTCAAAACTCACCGGCTTCTCCGCCATCGACTACCGCTAATGGTTACAGTGACCGACTGACAACGGCGTTGACGACGATTCGGGGGAGGTAGCGGGTAAGGCCGACAGCCACTTTGTTGTGGACGCCGGGGATACTGTGGGTGCGACCGGCGGCGGCATCGGCCAACGCTGTTTCCGCCACTTGGGACGAGGTCTGCCACATCCAATCGGGCGCACCTTGCTCGGATGCGGGGCTACCCGACACATCGTGGAACTCGGTGTGGGTATAGCCGGGCAGCAGGGCCGTCACCTTCACACCGAACGATTTCAACTCAAGGCCGAGCGCGTCACTGAAGTTGGTGACAAATGCCTTCGACGCGCCGTACACCGCGTTCTCGGGCGTGGAGATACCACCGGCCACCGAGCTGACATTGAGTATCCAACCGCGTCGGCGCGCGGACATGGCAACCGCTGCAGCCCGACTGAGTTCGACGACGGCGCCGATGTTGACGGCAACCTGGTTGTCGAAGTGGTGCGCCGGAGCTTCGGCGGCTTTGCAGTGCACCCCAAGACCGGCGTTGTTGACGAGCAGGTCAACCTCGGCCACGCGGGCGACGATGCGATCGATGTCGGACGAATTGGCCACGTCAGCGACGAGAACCTCGACGCCGGGCAATTCCTTCGCGAGCGCTTCCAACCGATCAGCG
>JANMCE010000304.1:0-13561 GCA_031360915.1 Actinomycetes bacterium
TACTGGATGAGATCGACCGCAAGATCATCACCGCTCTCCAGGCCGATGGCCGCACCAGCTACGCGGACCTCGGCCCGCTCGTCGGCCTATCGGCCGCGGCCGCCCGGCAACGCGTGCAGCGCCTGATCGAATCCCGCGCCCTACAGGTGGTGGGCGTCACCGACCCTATGGCGCTCGGATATCCGTCGATGGCGATGCTCGGAGTTTCGGTCGACGGTGATGTGGTCGCGATTGCTGATCGCATCGCCGAAATCGAAGGGGTGATCTACGTTGTGCTGACCTCAGGCCGCTTCGACATCATGGTGGAGGTGCTCAGCGAAGATGCCCACGGTCTGCTCACGATGATCAACGACCGCATCAAGGCCATCTCGGGCGTGCGAAGTGTGGAGAGCCACATGTACTTCGGTATTCACACCCACCGTTTCGGTTGGGCACCGCGTGCGTAAAGTAGCTGTATGACCCAACGGATCACCCCCTTCCTCTGGTTCGACGGTCGAGCCCAAGAGGCCATGACCTTCTACACCTCGATCTTCCCGAACTCGTTGATCGACAACATCAATCACATAGGTCCCGATGGCAGCATGGCGATGGGCACGTTCACCCTCGACGGCCAGCAGTTCATGGCCCTCGACGGTGGCCCGATGTTCACCTTTTCCCCCGCCATCTCGATGTTCGTGAGCTGCGAGACGCAAGCCGAAGTCGATGACCTGTGGGAGCGGCTGGGCGATGGTGGCGCGTACGAACAGTGCGCCTGGCTTCGTGACAAGTTCGGTATTTCCTGGCAGATCGTGCCGACCGCGCTCGGCCGCCTGATGGGCGACCCCGACCCGGCCAAGTCCCAACGCGTCATGCAAGCCATGCTGCAGATGACCAAGATCGACATCCAGGGCCTGCAGGACGCCTACAACGGGGCGTAGCTCCACGTAGGCTGGCCCCATGTCGTCTGGTCGTCGGTCCGTCCTCATCGCCGCTGTTGGCCTGCTGGTCTGGTACGCCATCACACTCGGGTTCTGGGCGCTGCGACCGCTATCCGACTCCGTGCCGGCAGGCAAGGACCGTCGCCCGGCGGCAAATGCGCCCGTCGATCAGAAGATCGGTCCGGAAGTCTTGTACTCCGCGAAAGTGTCGTGCAACAACCTCTTCGCATCCGCGGCCGGACCACGTGTGCTGCCCGTTCTGCCCGTGCAGCCAGAGGGCGTCAACAAACTCGGTTATCAGCGGACCCCCTGCACAAGCGTGCACAGCCAGGCCCGCGTCCTGTTCATCCTGAACACCGTCTTCGTCATCGCTGCGTTCGGCATCGGGGGTTGGCTGGTCATGCGCCACCGCAGAACCGCATCGCCGACACCGTCTGTCGGAACTCTCGCTCCCACCTAACAGTTAAAGCTTTTCGAGGGGGCTCCACGCCAGCAGGAGCGTTTTATTGCCAACCTCGCGGAAGCGGACCGTGGCTTCGGCTTTGTCGCCTTCGCCGCGAAGCAAGAGGATGACGCCTTCGCCGAACTTGACGTGCTTCACGTCGTCGCCGACGCGCAGGCCCATCTTCTCGGCGCCGGTCGTGGTGTCGACGGCGTTCAGTGAGCCACGGATGGCCGCTTCGACCACCCGCTCGCGATGCGCGTTGGCGGCCTGGTCTTCTTCATCGGGGTCAAAGCTGCCGAATGATTTGCGAGGCGTCGACTTCGGTTCGTCCCAACCGTCGCGTCGACTACCGCTGTCGCTACCGAACGAGCGCCGCTGACTGGCCCGGCCCGAACGCCGCCCACGCTTGCCGACATTCTCGATGAGTTCGACGGGAATCTCGTCGAGGAATCGGGAGGGCGGGTTGTACTGCGTGGAACCGAACAGCATGCGACTCCAGGCATGGCTGACGAACAGCCGCTTCATGGCCCGGGTGATGCCGACGTACGCAAGGCGTCGTTCCTCCTCCATTTCGTCGGGTTCGGTGAGTGAGCGGATGTGCGGAAAAATCCCTTCCTCGCAACCGGCTAGGAAGACGACGGGGAACTCGAGGCCCTTGGCCGAGTGCAGTGTCATCATGAGCACGCGGCTGTCGTCGGCACCGTCGATCTGATCGGTGTCGGCCACCAGAGCCACCTGTTCAAGGAACTCGGCGATCGTTTCGAACTCACCAGCGTTGCCGACCAGTTCGGAGAGGTTCTCCAACCGACCGGCCGACTCAACGGTGTTCTCTGCTTCCAGTTCGGCGAGATAGCCGGAGTTCTCGAGTGCGGTCTGCAGCACGTCCCCCGGTCCACCAACGGCGGTAGCGGTCAGCACATCGACCAGGTTCACGAAGCCGCGGATGCCGCGCTGCGCCGGGCCCCGCACGCCTGCTTCGTCCGCGTGGCGGAGCGCTTCAAGAAAGGTGACGCCGTGCGCGTTGGCCCATGCATCGACACGCTCAACGGTGGTGTCGCCAATGCCACGTTTGGGTGAGTTGAGCACCCGCTTGATCGACACCTCGTCGGCTGGGTTCACGGCCACCTTCAGATAGGCGAGCGCATCTTTGATTTCGCGCCGGTCGTAGAAGCGGGTACCGCCCACGACCTTGTACGGGATGCCCGACCGCATGAGGCCTTCTTCCAGCACACGCGACTGCGCGTTGGTGCGGTAGAAGACTGCGATGTCGCCCCATCGAAAGTCACCCGTGTCGTGCATCTGATCGATGGTGTGCGAGATCCATCGGCTCTCGTCACCCTCATCATCGGCGTGGTAGCGGACGATCTTTTCGCCGTGGCCGGCGTCGGTCCACAGCGACTTCGGCTTGCGAGAAATGTTCTGCTCGATGACCGCGTTGGCAGCATCGAGAATGGTCTGCGACGACCGGTAGTTCTGTTCCAGCAAGATGGTGGTGACGTCGGGAAACGCGTTTTCAAAGTCGAGAATGTTGGTGAAATCCGCACCGCGAAATTTGTAAATTGATTGGTCGGAGTCGCCCACAGCGGTCACGGCGTGACTGTCAGCACCCAGTAGCAGCACGATTTCGTTTTGGGCTTTGTTGGTGTCTTGGTATTCGTCCACCAGGATGTGTTGGAAGCGTTCCTGATAGCTCTGCAGCGCTTCGGGATGGCCACGGAACAGCCGTACCGTGTTGGTGAGCAGATCGTCAAAGTCCATGGCGCCGGCCTTTTGCAGGCGGGCCTGGTACTCGGTGTAGATGTCGGCGATCTTGCGCTCGAAAATCGACGTGACCCGCTCGGCGTATTCGGGCGGGAAGATCAGATCGTTCTTCGCCTTCGAGATCGCAGCGTGCACGCCGCGGGCGGTGAACTTCTTGGCATCGAGACTCAGATCGCGGATGACGTAACTGGTGAGGCGCTCGGCATCGGCCTGATCGTAGATAGTGAAGTTGGACGGGTACCCGAGCCGCCCGGCATCACGCCGCAAGATGCGCACGCACGCCGAGTGAAACGTCGACACCCACATCTTTTGCGCGACCGGCCCGACCAGGTGCCCCACTCGCTCGCGCATCTCCTGGGCAGCCTTGTTGGTGAACGTGATAGCCAGGATGTGCATGGGGCTCACGTCGTGCTCACAAATGAGGTTGGCAATGCGGTGGGTGAGCACCCGTGTCTTGCCCGACCCGGCCCCGGCCACGATCAAAAGCGGCCCATCCATATGGACGACAGCATCGAGTTGATCGGGGTTCAAACCATCGTCAGCAGAGAAGGACATCGCCCACCCATCCTACGGCGAGGGTGTCACGAAGTTCGGGGTGGCGGGGCGGTCCGCCTGAAGGAACGGGCGTCGTCGTAGCCTTTGGTCCGTGATCGACTGTGGCGCCCTGCTGTTTGACCTGGATGGCACCCTTGTCGACTCCACTTCCGTCGTCGAACGGACGTGGGCGGCGTGGTCGAGCATGCACGGTTTCGATCCGGCCAAGGTCCTCGCTGCGACTTACGGACGACGGGCGCTGGATACCGTTCGCGATTTCGTGCCAGCCGGGGATCTGCTCAGCGAGGTCGCCCGGCTGGAAGCGATCGAGCTGTCCGAACTCGACTTCGTCGTCGCGCTTCCCGGCGCTCGCGACACCCTGGCCATGTTGACCGACCACCAGTGGGCCGTCGTCACATCCGGCTCCCGGCGGTTGGCATTCGGACGGCTCGAGGCGTGCCATCTCCCGCGGCCGAGCGTGCTTATCGGCGCCGAGGATGTCGGACGCGGCAAACCAGACCCGGAGGGCTACATGGCAGCGGCCTTGCGTCTGTCCATCGAACCGGCCGACTGCATTGCCTTCGAGGACGCACCTGCGGGCCTCAAGGCGGCGAGTCTGGCCGGCTGCACGGTGATAGGCCTCACCACGACCCATCGCGCCGAGCAGTTGACTGGCCACCACACACACGGACTGGTGCCGTCGCTCGCCTCGATACGGCTCGCCCGCAAAGATCACCGCCTCCACCTCACGCTGCGTGGATAGCAACATGGCGTAGCGTTCGGTCATGGCTGGTTCCGACGATTTCGACATGACCCAACTTCTCGCCGCACCCGTGCAGCTCATCGGGCTGATGATGAGCGGCATGGAGGCAACCAAGCAGACCCTGACGGCCGCAGTGGAAACAGTGGGCAGCCTGCAGCGGTCAGCTGCAGGCTTGGAGGAGCTAATCGAGCGATTGAACGCGATCGTGAACGTCGTCGAAGCACCAGCGCGTGCGCTGGCCCCCGAAATGGAAAGGTTCGCAACACGCCTGCACGACATCGGAGAAGCGCTCGACGGGCCGCTCGAAACGATTCTGCCCGGTGTGCAGCGCGTGGCCACGATGTTCGAGCGAGCGCCACTCGAACAACTGCCTGAGACGCTCACCCAATTCAACGATCAGCTCCAGAAAATCGTGGGCGGCATGGGCGATCTCCCTCGTCGGCTGGGTCCGTTAAGCGATCTGCTCGGCGGTGCCGCATCAATGTTCGGCATCGGACGCCCAATCGCAGAGCCAACGCCACCCCCACCGGCTCCGGCCCGGGCCGTCCCCGCCGCGAAGACGGTCGCGGCCAAGAAGCCCGCTGTGAAGAAACGCGCAATCGAGAAACCCGCAGTCAAGAAACCCGCAGTCAAGAAGGCCGCCCTTTGAACTTGCGGCCGTTACTGTCGGTTCCGGACAGTAACGGCCGCAAGTTCAGACGGACACAGCGTGCAGCTTGGCTCGCAGGAACTCGACAACGCGGGTGATCGAAGCCTGATCGGCCTGCTCGGTGAGCACGCTGTGGTCCCTCGGCTGACGGCTCTCCATCTCGACCGCCAAGAACGCGTCACCCAATTCGCGGCGCAACGTGTCGAAGCGGGTGCCGACAAGCTTGTCGCCGGTGTAGCGCAGCCCCAGTACCTCGCAACCAGCGGCGGCCCGCGCCTTGACCACGGCCAGGTCGGCAGGCGACAGATTGAGATCCGCACCTGCCGCCTTTCCCCGTATGAAAAGTGGGCTCGATGGTTGACTCAGCACGGGTGCAACGACGTGCGGCTCGACCATCATGGTCAATGCGAAGCCGCCTGTGAAACACATGCCAACTGCGCCAACGCCGGGTCCGCCCAACTCTTCATGAAGGCTGGCCGCCAAGGCACGCAGCCATACTGCGATGGGCGGCGTCTTGTTGAGCACCAGAGCGGTGAACTCTTTCGACACGCAGAGCTTCGCAAGAACGCCGGCAGTGGACACGGCCGAAGGCTCCTTTCCCGGCGAACCGAACAACGAGGGCATCACCACCGTCATACCCGCAGCGACCACTCGATCCGCAAAGGCGATGACCGAAGGCGTGATGCCCGGGATCTCGGCCATCACGATGACGCCCGGACCGGTACCGCGTCGATAGGTGGGGTAGGTGCAGCCGTCGGCCGTGAACGAGCCGTGCGTCCACCGCTCGAGCATGTCAGGACCTCCGTAAAAGGGTGAGGGCCTCTTCGGCCAATTGCTCGGCGCCGGCGCGGAAGGAGGCAATGACCTCAGGGTCATCGTTGGCCATCTGTCCGTGCAGATAGCGGGCAAGCACACCTTCGCTGATGACGGACAAACGCCACGCGCTGAAGGCCTTGTAGTAGTTGATATTGGAACAATCGCGACCGGTGCGAAGCGAGTAGCGATGCACCAGTTCGTCGTAGGTGGGAAAGCCGCCAGCACCGGTCGCGTCGCCTAGTCGCATACTGGGAGCGCCGTCATCTGACCAGTAGACACCGAGGTAGCCGACGTCGGCCAGCGGGTCACCGAGCGTACTGAGTTCCCAGTCGAGTACGGCGTTCAGGCGGCCGGCAATAGGATCGATAAGACAGTTTCCGAGCCGATAGTCGCCGTGCGCAATACTGACCGACTGCTGCAGCGGCACGTTCGCGCTGAGTCGATCACGCACCTCTTCCACTGCCGGAAGTTCTCGGGTCTTCGACATGTCCCACTGGCCGCTCCACCGTTTGATCTGACGCTCAACGTAGCCCTCGCGCTTGGCCAGATTGCCAAGACCGACCTCGTCCACATCGATGGCGTGCAGGTCGGCGAGCACATCGATGAGATTGAACCCGAGCCGGTGCCGAGCCTCGACTGACACATCTGCGGCCTTCTCAATGGTGTCAAGGACAATGCCGTTCACGAAGTCCATCACGTAGAACGGGGCGTCGTTCACCTCGATGTCGGTGCACAGCCCTAGAGCGTGCGGCACGGGCACCGACGTCTGACCGACGGCACTGATCAGTCGATGCTCGCGAGACATGTCGTGGGCCGTGGCCAGAACGTGTCCGAGTGGCGGGCGACGCAACACAAACTGTCGACCGGCGGCGTCAGCCACCCGAAAGGTGAGGTTGGAGTGCCCACCCGCAATCACCGAAAACGCTAGGGGCGGCACACATCCATCAACGTGATCGACAAACCATTGCGTGACGCGCTGTTCGTCGATTCCTCGCATGCGACGACGGTAGCGCGGATCGGGCTCGCTCAGCCCGGGCGAGCCGCACCGATAACGTTTCCGTTGATACCGGAGAAGCTCACGGTAGAACCCGTGAACGGTGCGTGAATGATCGTTCCGTTGCCGACATAGATACCCACGTGGTGGACATCGTTGTAGAAGAAGATGAGGTCGCCCGGCTGAATTTGATCGAGCGCCACGTGCGGCAACCCGGCCCATTGATCCTGAGAAACGCGAGGGATACTGACGCCAGCTTGCGACCACGCCCAGCTCGTGAGACCAGAGCAATCGAACGACACTCCCGGCTTAGCGGTGGCAAAGGAGTAGGGCACGCCAAGCTGGCTGTACGCCGCGGCAACGGCACGACCAGCTGCGCCGGAAACGGCCGGGGGCGCGGGCGGAGCGGGACGCGGCTTGGTGGCTGGCTTGGTGGTAGCCGGTTTGGCGACCGTCGTAACTGCGTCGGGACCCGGAGTCGTAACTGCGTCGGGACTTGGACTCGGTGCAGGGTTCGACGGCTTGCTCGGCTTGGCCGTCACAGGCACCGCTGCCGGCTTGGCTGCACCACCACCTGCGGGCTTGGCTGCTGGCTGCGCAGCCGGAGTGCGGGCACCGACAGCGGGAGCGGTTGCGGGTTCGGCTGTGCTCTGGCGGAATGCTTCGCTCTGCTTTCGAATCGCCTCGGCCGCCTGAGCTTCAAGACGCTTGCGTTCGGCTTCTTCGGCGTCCTTGACGGCCTGGGTGAGCGCCGCATCGTTCTGCTGCTCAAGCGCTTCGATTTCGGTGCGTGCCCTGTCGACCTGGAGCTGGTCAGTTAGCAGCGAGGCTTTCAGTTCGGCCTGACGCCTCTGCTTGGCCAGCAAGCTCACCTTGATACGATCCGTGTCCTGGCGGACGGCCTTCACCTGATCGGTCACGTCGGCGGTTCCGCCAAGCAGCACCGACGAGTAACCGTCGCGCTGCGCGCTGTCGTTACCGATGCCACCGGGCGCCAAGATGGTGCCCAGTCCGTTGGACTCCGAGCCAAGCACATAGGAGTTCACGGCGAACTGGAAGGCCTGCGTACCAAGCTTGGCAATGGTCGCTTCCTGCGCGCCAAGCTGCACCTCGGCAACGCCGACGTCCTTGTCGATGGTTGCCAGTTCCTCGACGGAGGCATTTATCTTTTCGGCCAGGACTTCGCTTTGCTCGCGGAGCTTGTCCTTCTTGAACCGGATCCGCTCGGCCTTTGCCTTCAAGTCGGAAACGGCGTCTGCGCTGGCAGGGAGCGCCGCACCGAATATCAGCAGGACCGCGACAACGGCCGCTACGGGGGTACGACGGGACATAACGACCCTTACCCTAGCAACATTACGAACGTGTTGCATTCCGTAACACACATCTTGACGACTGATTGAGCGCCGTTTTCCGGCGCTATTCCCACTCGATGGTGCCCGGCGGCTTCGAGGTTATGTCATATGCCACGCGATTCACGCCCGCGACCTCATTGATGATGCGACTGGCCATCTTTTCGAGCACTTCGTAGGGCAGCCGGGCCCAGTCCGCGGTCATGGCGTCATCGGAGGTGACGGCGCGAATGATGATCGGGTAGCCATACGTGCGCTCATCGCCCATCACGCCGACCGCCTTGATATCGGGCAACACCGCGAATGCCTGCCAGATCTCCCGTTCGAGGCCAGCCGCTTTGATTTCGGCCCGCACGATCGCGTCGGCTTCTTGCAGGATGGCCACCTTGTCCGGCGTGACCTCACCAATGATGCGCACACCCAGACCCGGACCGGGGAACGGTTGACGCCACACGATCTCGTCGGGCAGACCGAGCTCGGAGCCAATGCGCCGCACCTCGTCCTTGAACAGGCTGCGCAGTGGCTCCACCAGTTTCAGCGTCATGTCTTCGGGCAGGCCACCGACGTTGTGATGACTCTTGATGACACTTGCCTTGCCATCGGTGCCGCCACTTTCGATCACGTCGGGGTAGAGGGTGCCCTGCACGAGATACTTGGCATCGGTGAGGCCGCCCGTGTTCTCCTCGAAGATGCGGATGAACAACTCGCCAATGGTCTTGCGCTTCGCTTCGGGTTCGGTGATTCCGGCCAGCGCTTCGAAAAAACGATCGCCCGCGTCGACATGAATCAGCTCGATGCCCTGGTGGCGACGAAACGTCTCGAGCACCTGCTCGGTCTCACCCTTACGCATGAGCCCGATATCGACATAGATACAGGTGAGCTGGCTGCCCACGGCCTTGTGCACGAGCGCCGCTGCGACGGAGGAATCGACGCCGCCGGAAAGTCCGCAGATCACCCGTCCATCGCCGACCTGGGCCTTTACCGCTGCCATACCGCTTTCGATAATCGACTCGTCGGTCCAGTCGGCGCGGCATTCAGCCAGCTGCAGAAACCGTTGGAGGAACGCCATGCCGTTCTCGGTGTGGCCGACCTCGGCATGGAACTGAATGCCCCAGATGCGCCGGTCGTCGTTTTCGATGATGGCCATAGGCGCGCCGTCAGTCGTTGCAGTTGCAACAAACCCGGCCGGAGTCTTGGTGACGGCGTCGAAGTGCGACATCCACACATCGAACTGGCCGGGCAGTCCGGCCGGAATCAGCGTGGACGCGATGTCGTTACAGGTGAGGGTGGCGCGCCCGTACTCGCCAGCCTCGCTGCGGCCGACTTCTCCCCCGAGTTGGTGGGCGATGAGCTGGGCGCCGTAACAGATGCCGAGGATCGGCACACCCAGTTCGTAAATGGCCGGGTCGAGCAGCGGCGCGCCATCGACGTGCACGCTTTTCGGCCCGCCCGACAGGATGATTGCGGTTGGCTCCTTGTCTTTCACGGACGCCGCAGTGATCGCGTGTGGGACGATCTCGGAGTAAACGTGCAGCTCCCGGACCCGTCGGGCGATCAACTGGGCGTACTGGGCGCCGAAATCAACGACGAGAACGGTGTCACGGGATGGCGTAGGCATGTTCCGCCCAGGTTACCGAGCGAGCCCGCCTGGCCGAGATTCCGTCTGCATGCCGCCTGTATTCCGTCGGTGTTAGTCGTGGTCAGTCGGCCGCGTTGGGGTCGGCGGCCGCTTTGGCACACACATCGGCATGACCCTCTGACCACACGCGAATCTCCGCCACGGGCGACTTCTGCAGTCCTTTTCGCCACGCGTCGAGATAGGGCCACGGCCAGATCACTCCTCGACGCACCGACCACTCGATGGATGGGCACAGCTGCGAGATTCCGACGTGGGTATGGCAGGCCGCTGAATCACCGGTGAGTCCGATGGTGCCGAGCACGTCGCCAGCGGTGACCGCCTGGCCAACGGCCACGTCGATCCGGTCGAGATGCGATGTGTAGTAGCGCACTCCGTCGAGACCGACGACCGAGACCGACTTGCCGCCCCGCAGCGCCGGGTTGTCGGTCTTCTTGTCGTAATCATCCACCCGACGCACATGCTGGACGACACCCGTGGCCATCGCACGCACCTCGGTCCCGCAATCGGCAAACACGTCCGTCGCCGGATATTCACCATGGGTGTGGGCATAGCTAGCGTTCACGCCAACGGCAATCGGAAAGGCATGCTCCACCTCATCGGCCGGTGCAGCAAGGATGCGATCAAGCAGCGCAACCGTGGTCGTGGTAGCCGCAAGGGAGGTCGTCGTTGTCACCTCCGAAGTCGTCGAGGTGACCGCTGGCAGAGTGGTTGTTGATGCAACAACCTCTTTCGCGTTCGGAGTGCAGGCGGTGAGCACCACCAGCACGACGAGCAAGAACGACCTCATCACTTCCCCTTGCGGGCGACGACAAGGACGGACAGGCCGAAGGGCAGGCGGGTCCGTTTCAACAGCTTTCGTTCAATGCCGGCTACCTTGCCGAGCAGACCGCCGAGTCCGGTCTGGTTGTTGTCGAGATCGCTCGACTGTTTGCCCCGTTCAAGCACCGCTTTGGCCGCGGCGAGCGGAACCAGAAAGCTGTAAGCACCCGTCGCAACCTCGGGCACCAAACCCGCATCGATCGCGAGCCTTTCAAGATCCTTCAGCGAGAAGCGGCGAGCGCCGTGCACCTCGCGGTCGTGGGCACGAAAAAGGCGGCGCACCCCCGGTTCCATCAAACAGACCACACCGCCCGGCTTCACGACGCGCGCCAACTCGGCAACGCACGCTCCCGGCGACGCAATGGCCGAGTGATAAAGAACCGTGACGCACAGCGCGGCGTCGAACGATGCGTCGGCGAAGGGGAGCTGATTCAGGTCGGCAGCCACACGCGCTGCTGCCCGTTCCCCGTAGAGGTCAAGCGCCATTGGTTCGACATCGCTGGCCACGAGACGGCCGTGCGTCGACATCCATCCGCCGGTGGCTCCCGTGCCTCCGCCGGCGTCGAGGAAGAGGCCGTCGGCAGGCAGCCTCGGACCCAGGTGATCGGCAAGGAGAGCACGGGTGGCGCGGTACCACCAGTGTGCCTCTTCGACCTCGGCCATACGTCGAAACTCTTCACGCTCCATCAGAACCTACGATCCGGCCAGCACGCGGGTGGCGAGCACCTGCAACGCGCCGGCGCCCTGGCTCGATTCGGCCTTGACGGCGAAAAGGTGGAGGTCGTAGAGCGCGTAGCGACCGTCGGCGCTGACCGTTACCGGCTCGCCCAGCAGCGCTCGCACGTCGGGCTCGACGTCGGGCACCGAGTTGGTGCCCTTGAGCGCCGCGCGATCCATCACGAGGGTTCGAAAGCCGATAGCTACTACTGATGTCAGCCATTGGTTGGCGGGCTGCTTTTCGAAGGCCAGCGGATAGTCCGGATGACGACCGCGGGTGAAGCCGAAGCTCCATTTCAGGTCGGGTTGATACACGTAGCCAAACGCCTGGTCGTAAGCACCGGTACCGCCACGATCGGGTACTTCGGGGAAGGGGACGTGCGGCCAGGTGAACACCGTGCCCTCGACACCGGCGGTGGTTGCTACTGATTGGAAGAACGCCGTTTCGCTTTGCGCCTGCGTGTGTATGGCGTCGTACGGCGGCACGTCGAAAGGACTGGTCTGGTCGATGTAGCCGATGCCGAGCAGACCGACAGCCAGCACCGGAGCCAGCCAAGACACGGCGGGCCGACGTTGCAGAAGGTGTTCGAGCAGTAAACCCACGGCCAGCAATGCCATGAACCCGATGACGACACTGATGCGATTCCACGCCCGGATGTAGCTCATACCTGCAGCCGAAATGAACACTGCGAAGCCGCTGACAGTACCTGCGAGAATGCAGGCGAGAGTGAGCAGCCCGAGCCGATTCAGCACATCAAACGGTTGCCGCAGCCGCTTCCCCATCGCCGCCAGCGCGACGCTTCCGAGTAGCGCAGCGAGACCGGCCGCGCCGATGATGCCGAGCTGCTGTCCGCCCTCCGAGGGCACGACCTTGCCCTGTGATCGGGTTGCGATCTTCGACAGCGGCCCGATGCGATGCTGCTCTCTTGGCAAGAAGAGTTGACTGATGCGCAATCCGTACAGTTCCGTCTCGCTCGGACTGCGGGTAGCGACGCCGGCGTTCGCACCGTTCTTGGCGAGATACAGGATTGTCGGCGAGACGTTCAGCGCAAACACGACGCCCGTGACAACCACGATCACCGCGGCGGCCAGAAGCGGAGCGGCGAGGTTGCCCCGCTGGTTGGTGGTTGCCGAGAGCAGCGCCGCGATCACGACGAGGCCGAGCGAGAACATCATGTAGTACGCGCCCGTGGATGCCAGCCCCACACATGCCCCCATCACCAGCCAGGTACGTCGGTCGTGCCACGCAATGCGCACTCGGCCAGCGTCGTTGCGACGTACGAGCGGCGGATGATCGCCGAACAGTGACGCGGCCAGCAATACTCCTAGCGGTACCAGCTGATAGCCGGAGAGCAGAATGTGCCCCTCACCGCGGGCGAAGTGATACGGCAGGAACACGAACAGCAGCGCCATCACCAACGCCAGCCAGCGGCGCACACCGAACAAGCGCATCACGACCATCGCCATGGCGGCGACCGCGCACGACGACAGCACATAGAACAGGTTGACCGCCCCTCCGGTGGTGCCACTGACGACGTACAGCACCTTCAGGATCAACCAGTGGAAGTTGTCGACACCCTGCGGCAAGTCATGCACCGACTGGCCGAACGGCCATCCGAGGTTTGGCGACGACAGGTAGCTGCCGAATCTCCCGAGCGACCGAACCTCCATCAAGTAGAAAGACGCATCGCCACCGAGCGCAAACGGCTCACTCCAACGCGCTCGCCAGAGCCGCAGGTGGAGCGTGACGGCAATCAACGCAGCCAGTGCGGCAACGGCCGATTCCGCCAAAAGGACCCGGGCACGCGGCGCTTCAGCCGGAAGCAGGGTCACAGACACCCCCGCAGGTTAGTCGCCGCTCCTTCCCCCAAGCCGGACGCCTCGTTGCGGGATCATTGCCCGCTAGGTTTTGATCGATGACTTCCCCGTTTGCTGGTCGAAAGTGCGTGGTGACCGGTGGACTGGGCTTTATCGGGGCGGCGCTCGCGCACTACCTCGTCGGCGTGGGTGCCAATGTCACCGTCATCGATGCGCTCATCCCGCAGCATGGTGGCGACCTTCGTAACCTCGACGGTCTTGACGGCGTGACCCTGGTGCGGGCCGACATCGGCGACGCCGAACTCGTCACCCCGGCCATTGCCGACGCCGAGTTCGTCTT
>JANMCE010000354.1:0-1678 GCA_031360915.1 Actinomycetes bacterium
GTAGGTGCGGCCTCGCCAGGTTCGCTCGGGTCGCAGCGTGGACTGGGTGAGGCGCAACGCCACCGGAATGTCGGCCAGCGGGGACAGCCAGTACGCCGGAGACGGTTGCTCATAGGCCCGCCTGGTGCCAACCAACGTGCCGAGGCGGGCAAGTGCCATGATGCCGTCGAGGACATCACCACGACCGCTCAGCAACCGCACCACGGGCAACGCCTGGGCCAGCCATACGACGCCCAGGCCTTCGGCCTGCTCCCGCTTCGACGCTACGCCACCGAGGGGCAGGGATCGCCCCCAGCCTCGCCACGCATCGGCTGCATCAGCATGCATAGCGACGGTGAGCGCAGGACCGGCATCGAGGAAGCCAACCGACCAACCCCGAGAAGACAGCGAGCGAGCGAGGGCTACGTCTTCCACCAGGCTGGACGCGACCGGATGGAATCCGCCAGCGGCGAGAAATTCGACGCGGCGCAGCGCCATGCACTGACCGTTCGCCATCATCCGTTCGGGCCCGACCGACGATGTCGCACCGGGTGGGCCGTAGCGGTAGACCAGCGTGGTCAACAACGACGGGTGCAGCACCTGCAGTAGCCATGTCGGACAGACGAAGCGGCCGGCGACTGTCAGAAATCCGAAGCCGTCTTTGGTTGCTCTTGCAACTAATGCCGAGGCAAGGCCAGGGAGAGGTTCTGTATCGGCATCGAGCGTGACCACCCAGTCGGTTGTCGCCGCTTCAATGCCCTGCTGGAGTGCCCAGCACTTGCCCGCCCAACCGCTCGGCAATACCTCGGCCGAAATTACGCGGGCACCGAGCGAACGGGCGACATCGGCCGTGCCGTCATCGGAATGATCATCGACCACGATGACCTCGTGGATGGCCGAGTCGGCACGCAGGCGATCAAGGCACGGCCTGATCCGAAGTGCTTCGTTCCGGGCCGGAATCACAACGGTGACGCCACCGGACGGCGTCGGCGCGTTCGGTGCGGCCTCAATGGGCGGCACCGTTCGGCTGGCCCGGATGAGCTGGCGCAGCGCAGCGACTGCGGCCACCAAACGGAGCGAGAGGAACAGCCAACGGGCGACTCGCCTCACTGATCGGCGCCAATCATGTCGGCAACGATGCGTGCGCTCATCGCCACCAGCGGCAAACCGCCGCCGGGGTGGCTGGTGCCGCCGACGAGGTACAGACCCGCCACCGGTCCACGGTTTGCGGGGCGAGCGAACGCGGCTCTTCGGCCGTTGGAGGAGGTTCCGTAGATAGACCCGTGGGCGGCCCGGTAGCGGTTGGCAATGTCGACCGGGCTCATCGTCTCGGTGAAAACGATTCGGTCACGAAGATCGGTTCCATAGGCCGCCAAGCGGTCAAGCATCACCTCGGCGTAGCCATCCATCGCTCCGGCATCAGCAGGTGCATTGGCGAGCAGGAACCAGTTCTCATGGCCCTCTGGCGCCTGAATGGCGTCTGTCGCCGCCGACACGCATGCGTAAACCGTCGGTGTCGCCGCGGGTCTACCGGCGTCAAGATCGGCGTACTCCTGCGCGTAACTCGGTGAGAACCAGATCGAATGATGCTGCACGGCTGGCGTGCGGCCGCGCACCGCTGCCATGACCACGAAGCCCGAACCCGACGGCGTCGCCCGCTCCAAGCGGCGCACCACGGCAGGTCGAGGCATCAGGTCTC
>JANMCE010000033.1:0-3733 GCA_031360915.1 Actinomycetes bacterium
GAGCCACCGGACACGCCGACGGCGCCGACCAGTTTCTTCTTTACTCGGAGCGGGATGCCTCCGCCGAAGATGATGAACCGGTCGGTATGGGTGAGGCCATGGACCAGTGACGGGTCGTCTTTCAATCCGCCCCACCACAAGTGCGTGGGCATGCCTTTGAAGGCCACGACGGTGTAGGCCTTGTTCGCCGCGATGTTGACGGAGAGCAACGGCGCGCCGTCCATGCGAGCGGTGAGAACCGCCAGCCCGGCCGGGTCGCAGACCGAGATGCGCGCGTCGATACCCATCTCCGTTGCCGTCGCAATCGCTGCGCCCATGACGCAGCGGGCGCCGTCCAACGTGATGGACACGGACGAACGAGTGGTTGCCATGTCGCGAATGTAGTCGGCGCGGCTGGATGCTGGGATTGTGTCCGATCCTCTCCGCGAACGAGGGAGATGCCTGATGCGCGCCGGCTCAATTCGGGACAACGCTCATAGTGGGCACACCTTGGTTGCCTGGTTCGACAAGAGGACGTGTATCCATGTTCGCCACGGTTCAGCGTCGAGACCTTTACGCACCGCTCCTGCGACCGGGGTTTCCCCTGTTTCGGCCGGGGACCAGGCCCGATAACCTCGCTCGTGTGGAGCGGCATCCGGCGAGGCGCCGCATTTGCCCGCGACCGGTCTTGCGCTAGTTCGGTCGGCCTCCGATTCTCCCATTCGTTGCGGTTGGGCTGCTGGCGGTTGTGTCGATCACGTATGAGTTCTGGGCTTACCCGAACTGCAGTCAGGATGAACCCCACGCGCCAGCGGTTCGCCAAGGGTGAGTCGCAGCGACTCGACGGCATCATCAAGCGCACCGGTCGCGAGGATGGTCGAAGCCCAGCCACCCGAATGCGGTCCGAACGACGGAGGACTTCGCTATGTTCCCTTCCTGCCGTTGGTCGCGGCGTCCACGTGAGCGGTCATGTTGCGGCCGACGGCTCGCATGAGGTCGGCGTCCCGGGCGGTTCTGGCCAGGATGAATGCGCCGCCGAGTGCGGCGATGACTGTTGCGGCCAGGGCTTCGGCGGCCTTCGGGGCCATGCCGTCCCTGCGGAAGATCGCAGTTGCGGTCGTCGTCCATGCGCCGAACACACCTTCGCACGCCATACGAAGTGTGTCGTCTGCACTGGCTACTTCGAGCGCAACGGTGAAGATGGGGCACGCGTCGACGTAGTCGCTCTGCTCGAGGGTGGCCGCCGCGCCGTCGAACAGCATTGAGATGGCTTCGGCCGATGTCTTGGCCACTGCAGTCACAAGCTGGAACAACTCCAGGTACCCGGCCCCGGCAGTTCGGATCACCTCGGCTGCCAGTTCATCCTTACCGCCGGGGAAGAAGTGGTAGAGCGAGCCGGTGGTGGCTTCGGCCCCTTCGGTGATCTGCTTCATCGACGTACCGTTGAATCCCTGGCGTTGAAACAGTTCAGCAGTAGTCGCCAGCAGGCGGTCGCGCGTGTCAGCCATCACCATTGACTCTAGAACAATCGCTCTACTAGAGTGATCGTTCTAACGATACGATCCAGTGAGGTACGGCATGTACAAGACAATTGTGCGGGCAATGGTGCGTCGAAACGTGGCCCGTCTCAATGCTGGAGACGCCGCCCCAATGTTGAAGTTGGCCTCGAATGACGTGCAGCTCCGTTTCCCCGGTGACAATTCCTGGTCCACCATGTTCCGACCGGCGGCAAATGGTCGAGCACCGCACGCCACCCATCGGGGCCTCGAAGAGTGCCGTGCGTTCGCTGATCGGTTTGCCGCCAACGGCATCCAATTCGTACTGGAAGACATCCTCGTAAACGGCGGCCCGTGGAACACCCGGGTTGCGATGCGTTTGCACTCGTTTTTGCCGTCGGCCGCTGGCGATCAGTACAACAACCGTGCCGTCGCCATCCTCGAGTTGCGCTGGGGAAGGCTCGTCGTCTGGGAAGACTACGAAGACACCGAGCGCGTCGCCGCCTGGGACCGGGCGCAAGCCACTACGGCCGCAGACTGAGCCTGGGCGTCCACTGTCTCGGGCATTGGCCGCGCTCGACGTTGGTTCTTTTGTCACACCGGCGGATGACGCAGCATCTGCGGGATCGCTCGTCAGGCCCTCTATCGGTTCATTTAGTGTTGTACTAGACTTGTTGTATGACATCTGTTTCGGTTGAGGAATTGCGATCGGGCTTGGCTGCCGTCCTTGATCGGGTTGCCGCCGGCGACGACGTCGAGATCACGCGATACGGCAAACCGATCGCGCATTTGATCGGTGCTCCTCCGCTTCGCGTTTTGGGGCAAGGACGCGGCTCGGTCCTGCACTTCGATGAGTTCACAGCGGCCGAGATCGACGAGATGCTCGATGGGCCGATCTTTCCTTGACGTACCTGATCGATACACACGTCCTCCTGTGGGCCGTATCTGAACCGGAACGCCTGAGCCGCGAGGTCGCTGACGTGCTATCCACTGACCCTGGAGTCGTGGTGTCCGACGTGTCCCTTTGGGAACTGTCGATCAAGGCCGGTATCGGCAAGTTGACACTGCTTGGGGGCCAGACCGCTGGATGGTGGTTCGAGGAGCACTGCACCAGACTGCGCCTTCAGTCGTTGTCAATAACCCGTCACCATCTTGCGCACGTTCAGTTCCTACCGACGCACCACCGGGACCCGTTTGATCGGCTGCTGATCGCCCAGGCCGTCGTGGAGGGACACACCTTGATCACGGCGGACTCAACGTTCGACGCCTACGACGTCCGCGTCTTGAGGGCGTAGGGCGCTCGCAGCCGTATCGTTGTCACACCCTGCTGGTAGAACAGGGGGATGGCACAGATCACATGTGGGAACTGCGGGGGCGCGCATAACAGCGTGGCCGAGGTTCGCCAGTGCCACGCGGCTGGGCCGCAGAATCTGTTCGATATAGCCGAGGCTGCCCACCCGTATCCGCAGCCGTATCACGAGTCTTCGGCGCCGGTGCCGGGGCTTGATCGGGTTCGGCTCGACGCGCCCGAGGACGCGTGGGCGGGGCCCGAAGCGCTCGGGCGATGGTTCGTGATCCTGCCCGATGGCGACGTTCCGGCAGCATGGGCTGAGGCTGAGCGGTTTGTGATTGATGCGAGCGTGCTGGCCGACCCGAGTGAACGGTTGGAGCAGCTCCTCCCCCGGTGGATCAACCGGCAACGAACGGTCGTGCAACTCGACGTGCCGTTCTTTGATCGGCCTACCGAGGTCGAGCGGGCCATGCCGTGGGACATCGATCCATCGTTTACGTTCGCGCTCGAACAACTTTGGTTCATCGTGTGGGCCAACAGTGTGGACGGCACCGACGGCGACCCTCGCTGGTCGTGGGCCGAGGCTGGGGCCAAGCGTGGCGGCGGGCCCGATGGTGATCCGCACTGGTACGACGGTGGGCCGATCTCACTGCCGACCGTTGGGCTCTCCACTATTCATCGAGTGTCGATAGAACGGCGCATCATCACCCCGCTGTCGCACACACCGTGCACCGCCGATCTTGCGCCCGATCAACTCGCGGCGGTGATGCACGACGGAGCGGCGGCGCGCATCATCGCGCCAGCCGGGTCGGGCAAGACACGCGTTCTTACCGAGCGGGCGCGGCATCTGTTGAAGGACTGGCGTCTGCCCGCCGACGCGGTCACGTTGGTGGCGTTCAACGTGCGCGCCGCCCAAGAGATTCGTGAACGCACCGAGGACCTCGCCGATCTGCAGATCCGTACCCTG
>JANMCE010000038.1:0-4896 GCA_031360915.1 Actinomycetes bacterium
AAGCGTCATGTCATGCCTCCATCGTGGCGATCATGGCCGCCCCAAGGCGGGCCGGTCCGGGGAAGTAGCGCCACTCGTGGGCGTGCGGGTATGGCGTATCCCAACCAGCAACGCGAACGATCGGCGCTTCAAGCGCGTACAGCAGAGTTTCCTGCAGGATTGCGCAGAGCTCTGCCCCAAATCCTGACGTCAGTGTTGCTTCGTGGGCCACGACACACCGACCCGTTTTCGCAACGGACGCCGCGATGGTTTCGAGATCGAGAGGCACCAGAGTTCGCAGGTCGATGATCTCCGCGTCGATACCCGTCTCCTGGGCCGCGGTCGTTGCGACATGAACCATCGTGCCGTAGGTAAGCACGGTGAGGTCGTTGCCGGGTCGGTGCACGCGGGCTTTGCCGAGCGGCACGGTGTAGTGACCGTCGGGAACGTCGCTGAGTTCATGGCCCGACCACGGCACGATCGGTCGATCATGATGTCCATCGAAGGGACCGTTATAGAGACGCTTCGGCTCAAGGAAGATGACCGGGTCATCATCCTCGATCGCTGCGATCAACAACCCTTTTGCATCGTAGGGATTCGACGGAATGACCGTCTTCAAGCCGGACACGTGCGTGAACAAGGCCTCGGGACTTTGCGAGTGGGTTTGGCCACCGAAGATGCCGCCACCGGTTGGCATCCGAATGACGATTGGCGCGGTGAAGTCTCCGGCTGATCGATACCGGATGCGGGCTGCCTCCGACACGATCTGGTCGTAGGCCGGATACACGTAGTCGGCGAACTGAATCTCCACACATGGCCGAAGCCCATAGGCGCCCATACCAATGGCGGCACCCACGATGCCGCTTTCGCTGATGGGTGCGTCGAAGCAGCGATGATCACCGAAACGTTTCTGCAGACCCTGAGTGCAACGAAAAACACCACCGAAGAAACCGACGTCCTGACCGAATACGATCACCCGCTCGTCGCGTTCCATCGCCACTGCGTGGGCGTCGCGGATGGCTTCGATCATGGTCAGTGATGCCATGTCAGAGCCCGGCCTGTTCACGCTGACGCACGAGGTGCGGCGGCATCGTTGCGTACACATCGTCGAACATGGTGCGGGGGCTTGATACTGCCTCGCTGTGAAGCGTGCCAAATGATTCGGCTTCCTCCGATGCGAGCCGAACGATGGTGTCGACCTCGGAAACCAGTTCTTCGTGATCCGGTTCGGTCCACGCCCCAATGTGGATGAGGTGCTTCTTGAGTCGCTCGATCGGGTCGCCGAGCGGCCATTGGCTCGCCTCGTCCTTGGGGCGATACACGGCCGGGTCGTCGGACGTGGAATGAGCTCCGGCGCGATACGTGACCCACTCGATCAGCGTCGGACCAAGATTGCGTCGTGCCCGTTCAATGGCCCACGCAGATGCTGCGTGGACAGCCAGGTAGTCGTTGCCATCGACCCGCAGCGCGGGGATGCCAAAGCCATGTCCTCGTGCGGCAAAGGTGGCCGAGCCGCCGCGGGCGAAACCCTGGAACGTTGAGATGGCCCACTGGTTGTTCACGATGTTCAACACCACCGGTGCCTGATAGGTGGACGCGAAAACCAACGCGGCGTGGAAGTCGGATTCGGCCGTTGCGCCGTCGCCAATCCACGACGATGCGATCTTGGTGTCACCGGCCAACGCCGAGGCCATCGCCCATCCGACCGCTTGGATCGTTTGGGTGCCAAGGTTGCCCGAGATGGTGAAGAAGCCGTAGTCCTTCGATGAGTACATCACCGGCAGCTGGCGGCCCTTCATGGGGTCGTGGCTGTTGGAGTAGATCTGGTTCATCATTTCCACCAGCGGATAGCCGCTGGAGATCAGCAAGCCTTGCTGTCGGTAGGTGGGGAAGTTCATGTCGCCCTTGGACAGCGCCCGCTGGTGAGCGCACGCAATGGCCTCTTCGCCCAGCGCTTGCATGTAGAACGACGTCTTACCTTGTCGGTGAGCGCGCTGCATTCGCCGATCAAACGATCGCACCGTCAGCATGTCTCGAAGCCCGAGCTTGAGCTGTTCGACGTCGAGCAGGTCGCTCCAGGGGCCGACCGCGTTGCCGTCGATGTCGAGCACGCGCACCAGCCCGTACGCGAGGTCGAGCATGTCGTCCTCACGCCCATCGACCGGCGGGCGCCGCATCTCGCCGGCTCGGCTGAGCTGCAGATCCGTGAACTTTGGGGCGTCGCCCGGACGTGAAGCAGGTGCCGGAACACGCAGCCGCAGCGGTTCCCCAGGCGATGTTGCCGACGGTTGCAGTGTCACTTCCATCACCCGACTCTGCAAACAATCAGGGCAGTTGTCAACAAGTCCGACGAAAATTCTGCCGGACTTAGGACGAGGAGATGCCCGTCAGCCAGCGGCGGACGTTTTCGCCGAGTGACGGCACGTGGTAGCCGCCCTCCTGCAGGACGACCGTTGGACGGCCGAGCGCAGCGATCATGGCGCCGTGCACTTCATAGGCCTCGGTGGTCACCTTGAAGTCGCCGATGGGGTCGCGCTCGTGGGTATCGACGCCGAGGGACACGACGATCACGCCGGGATCGAACGCGTCGATAGCGTCGACGGCCCGGCGAAGCGCTCCGATGAAGTCATCATCGGAGGTGTGGCGAGCCAACGGCAGGTTGAGCGTGTGCCCGAGCCCTCTGCCGGCACCCGTCTCCTCCGCGTATCCGATCAGATATGGGTAGGCATGCGACGGGTCACCGTGCAGTGACACGTACTGCACATCGTCGCGGCCGTAGAAGATCTGCTGCGTTCCGTTGCCATGGTGATAGTCGACGTCGAGCACCGTCACCCGACCGCCGGTCTGCGCAACGATGGCCTGTGCCGCGATGGACGCGTTGTTGAAGTAGCAGTAGCCGCCATACGCGGCACGGGGCGCGTGATGGCCGGGCGGACGGCACAGACCAAACGCCGACCTCTCGCCCCCGAGCACGAGATCGGTTGCGGTCAAAGCGACGTCGACCGCAGCGCGGGCCGCGGCGTAGGTGCCTTCCACCAGAGGTGTCATCATCTCAAAGCACCAGTAGCCGAGCGCGCCGACCACGTTGGTCGGTGCTGGTGCCGGCGTCATGTCCTCCCGCAGTGCTGGGTGCAGGAAGGTGTCGGGGAAGACCTCGCGCTGCTCGCGCACCTTCTGAAAGTCATGCCATGCGCTCGCCAGAAAGTCGACCATGCGCGGATCGTGCACCGCGTCGATTGCGGTGCGCCCGTGATCGGTCGGTTCGCTGATCGTGAACGCGTCGGGATGGCGTCGCAGCGCAGACTCGATCACCTCGGCCCGGACGGGCGCTTCCCAGTGGCCCTGGGCAATACCCCACTCAACGCTGGTGGCAACGTCATGGAGCAAATGGGTGCGGGTGGCAACGACCTTCATGGTGCTAGGCCTTTCGCAGCGCGGGGATGACGTGCTCGCTGAACAGCTGATGGTGACGCTCGGTGCCGTCGGGATCGGTCACACCGAACATCACAATCGCGTGGGCGGCACCGACCGCTCGGCACTGATGGATGAGCTGCTCAGCAACCTGCACGGGTGTACCGGCGATGAACTCGTCGTTACTCAGCGGGCCATCCATCGGGTCGGATGGTTTGTCGAGCACCGCGGCGAACGGCGGCAACGGCCCGACACTCTGATTGAGCTTGTCGAGCAAGTGGCGCTTGCCCGCCTGAACACCTGCGGCCTGATCGTTCGGATCATCCACGAACGTGACTAAGCGACGGATCCCTAACTGCGATGACTCCGTCGAATGTCCGGTGTCTTCGGCCGCAGCGCGATAGCGGTCGAAGAACTCCGAGACGTCCTTGGTGGATGCGAATCCGGCGACAGCTTTCCATCCTCGTCGTGCCGCTCGTTCAGAGGATTCGGAAGAACGCACCGCAGTCCACACCGACGGGGACTCTTGGAAATACGTGGGTGTGAGGCGCAGGTTGTCGATGTTCCAATTGGTGCCGTGATGGGTCACCACTGGTCCGCCTAGCGATTGTTCGAGCACATCGCACACTTCTTCATGGCGGGCGTAAGCGTCGGCGGGGGACTGGCCGATAGCGATTTGCTCGGGTGGGATTCCAGCCACCACGCCCATCTCCAATCGGCCGCCAGTGAGATGGTCAAGCATGGCGAACTCCTCAGCCACGCGCCACGGTGTGGTGTGCGTACTAACTGCCCCCAGCGAGCCGAGGCGCAACGTGCTGGTACGCCCGACCATGGCCGCGATGGCCAGGTTCGGCGACGGGCTGTACCCCGCACCGAAGTGATGTTCGCTAAAGAAGATGCCCTCGAAACCGCGCGGTTCCATCTTCGCCCAAAGGTCGAGATACCACTCGAAATGAGCCCGGATAGCGTGACGGTCGGTTGACGGTTCGGGGTCGGTCAGTTCATGAAAGAACTCGAACACCCACGGCGAAATCATGGCTCGATGTACGCAGTGAAAACACAGGAGATAGAGCCACCCGAAACCTGGGTGTGGCGGGCGGGACGTGACGCGGGGTTGGGGAACTTCTCCTCCCACGGCGCATTCAGTGCGCTGCGATAGGCGATGTCTTTCACGAAGAACTCGACTTTGGCAATGTCGTCCCACGTGCCACCGGCGGCGTCGAGGATGGCTCCCATGTGGGTAAACAGGTTGGCTACTTTGTCATCGAGCGAGTCGGGCATCTCGCGCGTACCGGGGTTGAACGGGCTGATGACGCTGGTGACAAGCAGCGGCCCGATTCGGGTGGCAACCGGGATCGGGTTCTCGTGGGAAAGGCCTGCAATATCGATCGACCTGCGTGCCATGATTCCTCCGTCTGTTGGTGAGTGACCGGCGTTACCTTAACGCCAAGCGTCGACCGACACGGTGCGATGCAACTGCAGTTTCCACGCTTGCATGGTGGATGA